>JAGVJS010000391.1 GCA_020051025.1 Sphingobium sp.
CCTTTTCCGCCATGGGGCGGTCGACGCGCAGGACGGGCTTGTCATGCAGCTGCGCGGCGATATCCACCGCCGGGCCGATCGAGGAGCAGGTGACGAGCGTGACGTCCGCGCCCGCATCGAAAGTCGATCCGACCAGATCGATCAGGCGGCGCATGGTCGGCTTTTCAAGGCGGCCCGCAGCGATCGTGTTCTTGATCAGGCTTTCGTCCACGAAATGCAGGACGCGCACGCCGGGCGTGATGCGTGCCGTCAGTTCATTGAACAGCGGGCTGAGCGTCGGGCTGGTATGGAGCAGGGCCAGCGTTTTCATCTATTCTCTCCGGTCGTTATTTCTTGAAGCTGATGCGCAGGGCGTAGGGCATCGCATCGGCGTTGCTTTGGGGCAAGGTGACATTCAGCCCCTTGTCCGTCTGCTGCCATTTGACAGCGCCGGTGCCGAGCAGTTCGATCCGGTCGATCGCGCGGTCGAGATAGGGCGTCTTGGCAAACAGCGTCTTGATGAGGACCGCGCCATCGGCCGGACGTTCCAGCCCCAGCGCGTAGAGATTGCCGTCCTTCGTCGTGAAGCGGATATCTTCCTTCGTGAAGCTGCTGACATTCTTTTCCGTGAACTGGCCGACCTGACGGACATGGCCGGATTTGGTCGGGCCTTCGCCGAAATAGAGGAAGGGGCGCGTGCCATAGATGGCGTCGCCATTCACTTTCAGCCAGGCACCCATGCCGCGCAGGACCGATGCGATCTCTTCGGGGATGGTGCCGTCCGCCTTGGGACCGACGTTCAGCAGCAGATTACCGTTTTTCGACACGATGTCGATCATGTCGGCGACCAGCGACTTGGGTGTGCGGTAGCTGTCATTCTGGGCATAGCCCCAGCTTTTGATGCTGACTGATGTGTCCGACTGCCAGGGCGTGAGTTTGAGCGCATCGCTCTTGCCGCGTTCGAGATCGAACATGGCGCTGCCCTCGGCGAATTGCGACCCCTTATAGGCGATGATGCCGGGCGCCTTCCACTCTGCCGAGCGATTATAATAATAAGCGGCAGTGTCGCGCATCAGCGGTTCGAACAGGGGCGATGACGTCCACCAGTCGAAATAGATGAGTTCGGGCTGATATTTGTCGATCAGTTCCGAGGTGCGCGCCATCCAGTCGTTGAGGAACTCCTTGTTCGGCGGGCTCCAATTGTGGAGCAGGTCGCTGTCGGGCCAGTTGTCGGGCTTATCGGCGGGCAGGCCGGTGGGCGCGGCGGGGCCATAGAGGCCCGCATATTTCGGGTCGTTGACGTCGCTGTCATAGGTGCGGCCCTTATGATACCACCACCAATGTTCGGCGCGGTGCGACGAGAGGCCGAAATGCAGGCCGCTGGCGCGCGCAGCCTTGGCGATTTCGCCGGTCACGTCGCGTTTCGGCCCCATGTCGGCGGCGTCCCACTTGGTAAAGGCGGACTGGTACATGGCAAAGCCGTCGCAATGTTCGGCGACCGGCACGACATAGCGCGCGCCCGCTTCCTGAAACAGCGTCATCCATGCGGCGGGATCGAACTTCTCCGCCTTGAACTGCGGGATGAAATCCTTGTAGCCGAACTTGTTCTGCGGGCCGTAGGTTTTCAGGTGATGCTCATAGGCGGCGTTGCCCGGTACATACATGTTCCGACTGTACCATTCATTGGCATAGGCCGGGACCGAATAGACGCCCCAATGGATGAAGATGCCGAATTTCGCATCCTGAAACCAGGCTGGCGTGCGAAAGCCGCGCAGCGAGTCCCAGTCCGGGCGGAACGGGCCTTCGTTGACGCCCTGCTTCACTTTAGCGAGTTGCGCCTCCACCGGGGCGGCCTGATACTCCATCGGCCATGGCGATTTAGGCGCGGATTTCTGGGCCAGCGCAGGGCTGGTCATGGCGGTGAGCGCGCAGAGCGCGGCGATCAGATGCTTTTTCACTTGGATGTTCCCCGTTGCAGGACGGCGACCCCCTCGGCCGCCAGCGTGACGGCCTGTTTCCGGCCGCCCTCCAAAATGTCGGTCATGCTTTCGGGCAGGGTGACGCTGCGCGTCTCTTTCCCATGGTTGATCAGGATGACGATGGAGCGGCCATCGCCTTCCCGCGTCATCAGTTCGACGTCAGCGGGGACGGCAAAGTCGCGGGCGACGCCTGCGCCTTTCAGCGCGTCGTCGATCAGCGTCTTCATGAGGCCCTTGTCCAGCAGCGCGCCGACATAGGTGATGCGGCCTTTGCCTTGCTTTCGCGTCAGGGCGGCGGCGTGGCCGTCGAGCCAGCCATTCGCCTTGCCATAGCGCAGCAGCACCTGCGTATCGGGCGACTTGGCGGTCAGGTCTTCGGCCCACATCGTCGCCTTGCCGGCGCCGACTTCGACGCTTTCGTCCAGCGCATAATATTGTTCGACCTGTCCGCCCAGAAGGTCCGCGAACGGGCCGGGCTGGCGGCGGGGCTGGAGCCGGTCATATGCGTCGCGCATCCCAGAGCGCGGGCCAAGGATCAGATGGCCGCCATTCTTCACGAAGGCGGTCAGCTTTTCCGTCATCTGCGGCGTCAGGATGGCAAGATTGGGGGCGACGACCAGCTTGTAGCGGTCGAGCGGCCCGGCGGCCTCCACGATGTCGACGCTGCCCAGCGCATCCTTCAAGGGCGTATAATAGTCGAGCAGGACGCCGATCTGGTCATAATCCTTGTGATGCGGCTGGAAATCGATGGTCCAGCGGCTGGGATAATCCTGAAGGATGGCGACGGGGGAGACGGGCGCGGTGCCTGCGATGATTGGCGTGGCCTTTGCCATTTCGCGGCCAATGCGGGTCACTTCCTCATAGACAGGGAGCGGCTTGCCGTCCGGGCCGAGGATGGACCCGTGCATCGTTTCCTGACCATTGAGCGCATTGCGCCATTGCCAGTAAAGGATGCCGTCCGCGCCATGGCCGATCGCCTGCCATGCCATCGCCCGCGTTTCGCCGGGATAGAGCATGTTGCTGACCGGCGCCCAGTTCACATAGCCGGGCTGGATTTCCATCACCCAGAAATTCTTGCGCTTCCAACCGCGGACAAGGTCGTGGCTGGCCCCGTTGCGATAGGGCAGCAGATGGCCGGTGCCGACATAATTGTCCCATGACGCGAAATCGAGGTCGCGATTGATGTCGTAGCGGTCGAACTTGTTCGCCCAGCCAAGACCGCCGAGATTGGTGGTGATGAACTGCGCAGGCAGCGCATGGGCGCGGATCGCATCCAGCTGGTTCTTCTGGAAGGCGACCCACTGGCTGGTGATGTAGCGCTTCTGCTCCAGCATCAGGCCGGGATTGCCCTTTTCGGTGTTGAACGGCACCTGGCTCCAGTCACTATAGGTTTGCGACCAATATTGGGTGGTCCAGGCGTCGTTCAGCTTGTCGAGCGTGCCATAGCGGGCCTTGAGCCAGTCGACCCAGCCCGCTTTGGCAGCGGGGTCGTAGCTTTCATCGGTATATTCGTTGCCGATCTGCCAGCCGATGACATTGGGTTCCTTGCCCAATGCCTGCGCCATGCGGCCGACAATGTCGCGGCTCAATTGCCGGTAATGGGGGTCGGAGATGGAGAATTGGCGGCGGCCGCCATGGCCAAGACGCTTGCCGTCGCCATCGATGCGCAGGACTTGCGGATATTTCTGCGTCAACCATGCGGGCGGCGTGTCTGTGGGGGTGCCGATCACCACCTTGATATCATATTTGGCGGCGAGCCGCACGGCGCGGACCAGCCAGCCCATGTCATAGGCGCCTTCGGCCGGTTCCATCGCGGCCCATGCGAACTCGCCGATGCGCACGACATTAGCGCCATGCGCCTTCATTAGGCGCAAATCTTTGGCCCACCGTTCCTCCGGCCATTGTTCGGGATACCAGGCGGAACCGAGATAGAGCTTCCTGAACTGTTCCTGCCCGTCCTGCGCGGTGGCGCCCGGTGCCGGCGCTGCGGAGAGCGGCGATAACATGAGGAGCGCGGGGGCGATCAGCGCGGCTTTCCACCAGCCTTTGCGCTTGCGATTCTGCCTGTTCATGCCCCACTCCATCTACCGAAACCTCAATTAGTATTATTTTATGACATTTGCTTGCCCATGGCTATTAGTATGAGTAAACCGAGTCAACCGGTTTCGCCGCGCCTCAAGCCTTTAGCCGCTATTTCCGACAGCGCGCGCGATCATGCCATGGAAGAGAAAAACGGGAGAGGGTTGGATGATACGCGCATTTCTAAGCAGGCTGGCGAGCGGCGTGGCGA
>JAGVJS010000165.1 GCA_020051025.1 Sphingobium sp.
ACCGGATATTGATCGCGATCGGGCGCCCAGGCGCGCGCATAGAGCCACAGCGCCAAGGCCAGCGCCGCGACCACCGCCAGTCCCGCCCCGATGCGGACCAGCAGGCCGCCCAAAGTCTCAACCCTGATCGTCTTACCCCTTGATGTGCAGCACGCAGATGAGCGTAAAAAGGCGGCGCGCCGTGTCGAAATCGACCTCGATCTTGCCCTCCAGCCGTTCCTTCAACACCTCCGCCGCGTCGTTGTGGATGCCGCGCCGGGCCATGTCCACCGTCTCGATCTGTTGCGGGGAGGCGTTGCTGATCGCCTGATAATAGCTGTCGCAAATGGCGAAATATTCGCGGATCGGCCGGCGGAAGCGGCCCAGGCTCAGGATGATCGCCTCCAGCGGCGTGTCATCCTCCCGGTTGATTTCGATGCCCAGCCGACCTTCCTCGACCCGCAGCAGCACCTTGTAAGGGCCGGCATAGCCATCGGCATGGACGCGCTGGGGGGCGAAATGATTATCCTCCAGCAGGTCGAAAATCGCGATGCGCCGTTCCTGCTCCACGTCGGCATTGCGCCACAGGATCGTGCGCTGGTCCAGCTGGATGTCTATGATGCGCGGATCGGCCATGATGCAGGATTTAGTCAGTGCGGTGACGCGCGCCGAAAAGCAAGCGGGACTTATCCACAGATGCGTGTGGAAGGGCACTTGCGCGCTGGACGTCGGGAGAGGAAAGAGAGGCGATGGTCGAATTGCTGAAAATCAACCCCGCCGAACAGGGCGGAACCGAACTGCCGCGCAATGTCGAGGCGGAGGCCGCGCTGCTGGGCGCGATCATGATCGACAACCGCATTGCCGAAGATGTGCAGCTGAAGCTCAAGGCCGAACATTATTTCGAGCCGCTGCATGGCCGCATCTACGACGCGATCATGCGCCTGCTGGACAAGGATATGGTCGCCAATCCGGTGACGCTGAAGCCCATGCTGGAGCAGGATCCCGCGCTCAAGGAACTGGGCGGGGCGGCCTATCTGGCGCAACTGACCGGCAATGGCGCGGCGCTGATCGGTGCGCGTGACTTTGCCAGCCAGATTTACGACCTTGCCCTGCTGCGCCAGCTTGTCAGCATCGGCCGGGAACTGGTTGAAAATGCGATGGACACCAGCGAGGATGTCAATCCCCGCGAGCAGATCGAAGCGGCCGAAGTCGCGCTCTACAAGGTGTCGGAAGGCGAAGGCGAGACGGGGTCGGTCAAGAGCTTCCTGACCGCATCGACCGCCGCTGTGCAGGTGGCGGAACGCGCGCTCAACAGCGGTGGCCATGTGTCGGGGATCACCACCGGCATCAACAGTCTGAACGCCAAGATCGGTGGTCTGCACAATTCGGACTTGATGATCCTTGCCGGTCGTCCGGGCATGGGGAAGACGTCGCTTGCCACCAACATCGCCTATAATGCCGCGTCGCGCTGGCTACGCGACAATGCAGATGGCATTCCGGCCGAAAAGAATATGGGCGCGAAGACGGCCTTCTTCTCCCTCGAAATGTCGGCCGACCAGCTGGCCACCCGCGTCCTGGCTGAGCAGTCGGGCATTTCGGGCGAAGCGCTCCGCATGGGCAAGATTAGCCGTGCGGACTTCCAGAACCTGTCCCGCGCTGCGCGCGACTTGCAGGAACTGCCGCTGTTCATCGACGATACGCCGGGTCTGACCATCGCGGCGCTGCGCACCCGCGCGCGCCGTCTGAAGCGCCGCCATGATATCGGCTTCATTGTGGTCGACTATCTCCAGCTGCTCCAGGGCACCGGGCGCGGCAACGAAAATCGCGTGAACGAAATTTCTGAAATTTCACGTGGTTTGAAAACCTTGGCGAAGGAGCTTCATGTCCCGGTGCTGGCTCTGTCGCAGCTGAGCCGTGCGGTGGAACAGCGTGAAGACAAGCGCCCGCAACTGTCCGACCTTCGCGAATCCGGCTCGATCGAGCAGGACGCGGACATGGTCTGGTTCGTGTTCCGTGAGGATTATTATGAAGCGGCCAAAGAGCCGAAGCCCGATGACGAGGCCGCCTATGCTGCGTGGAAGGAGAATATGGAGCGCATCTACGGCCTGGCCGAAGTGATCGTCGCCAAGCAGCGCCACGGCTCAACCGGCCGCATCCGCATGAAGTTCGACGCCAAGATCACCCGCTTCTCCGACGTGGCGGACGATAGCTATCAGGATCTGGATTACGAGTAGGCAGTAACACATCCCGTTCGCTTCGAGCGAAGTCGAAAAGCGGCTAGAATTGCGCTTCCCGTTTCTCGACACGCTCGAAACGAACGGACGTTGGTTAAGCCTTCACCGCCTTGGCGCGTGCGGCGACCCGCTTCTCCAGCATAGACAGCGGCATCGCGCCTTCCTCAAGAATGGCGTGGAACTGCTTGATATCGAAGTCATTGCCTAGCGATGCCTGGGCATCCTGACGCGCCTTGCTCCACACGCCATGGCCGACCTTGTAGCTGGTCGCCTGACCCGGCTGGGTGCAGTAACGCTCCACCTCGCGCTGGGAGCGCGGGCGGGCGAAGCCGGTCTTTTCGACCATATAGTCGGTCGCCTGTTTCACATCCCACTTCTTGGCATGGATGCCGGTATCGACCACCAGTCGCGCCGCGCGGAACAGGAAGGACTGGAGGTAGCCGGCCCGGTCGATCGGCGTCGCATAGCCGCCCAGTTCGTCAGCCAACTGCTCGGCATAAAGCGCCCAGCCTTCGGTATAGGCGCTCATGAAGGCGGTCTTGCGCAGCATCGGCACATCGCCGGCATTTTGCGCGGTCGAAATCTGGAGATGATGGCCCGGCACGCCTTCATGATAGGTGAGCGAAGGCAGGCCGTATTTCGGCCAGTCGCCGACATCCTTCAGGTTGATGAAGTAGATGGCCGGGCGCGACCCATCCAGCGCGGCGCGGTTATAATAGCCATTGGATGCCCCATCCTGAATTTCGACCGGCACCGCACGAATTTCCAGCGCGGTGTCAGGAATGGTGGTGAAGGCATTGGGAAGTTTTGCCTTCATGGCGTCGACATCGCGATTGAGCTGGGCGAGAAGGGCGGCACGGCCTTCCGCGCTGTCGGGATAAAGCTGCGCCGGATCGACATTGAGTGCGGCAAGGCGCCCGCCGATCGACCCGCTGGTGCGACCGGCGCCCTTGAGGATGACGTCCAGCTGGGCGGACAGGTCCGCCACCTGTTCCAGGCCCATGGCATGGATCTGGTCCGCGGTCAGGTCGGTCGTGGTCGCGCTCTTGAGCGCAGCGGCATAGATTTCATCGCCGCGCGGGGTACGCCAGATGCCGTCGCCCGCCGCCGTTTTGCTGCGCAGCGCTTCGATCGCGGTGATCTGTTCGTCCAGTGCCGGATAGATGGCCTTTTCGACCACCGCTGCCGCCTGCGTCTGCCAGTCGCCGCTCAGCCCCTTGGCCGCCGCGCGCTTGACCAGCGACTGGACTATCGAACTGTCTGCGGCGCTCTGGCCGCGCAGCTTCTTCATCTGGCCCAGGGTCAGGTCGAGCGACCAGCCGGGCGCCAGATA
>JAGVJS010000033.1 GCA_020051025.1 Sphingobium sp.
ATAGGTCAGATTATCGAGCGCGCCCGCCGCCTCCGCCTTCGACTGAAGGAGATGGACCTGATCGCCCAGCACCAATCTGGTGCGACCGCCCTTCCCGGCCCCACCGCAGGCGGCAAGGCCGAGCGCGGCGGCGCCAGCAAGGAAAGTGCGTCGATCAGAAAGCAAGAGCGATCCGCCCATAATAATAGCCACCCGCTGGATTGAAGGGCGACGGGCCATAATAGCCCTGCCCGGTCTGGGGATTGCCCGGCCCGTTCTTTTCGGGGCGGACGTCGAACAGATTGGTGGCGCCAACCGACAGGGTGGCGAAGTCCGTGACTTTCGCGCTGATGCTGGCGTCGGTGATGATCTTCGCATCGAAATAACGGTCGTCGCCCGCCGCCGTGCGCTGCGTATATTTGCCGTAGCGAGTGTTGGTGATGCTGAGGCCGAAAATGCCCTTCGACCAGTTCAGCGTGCTGACGAATTTGGTGCGTGGCTGAAGCACTTCGAGTTCGCCGATCTTGTCGCCGCCGAAGAAGACGGAGCCGGCGCCCAGCAGCGACGTGCCGTTCGCGGCGAACAGTTGCGCGGGCGTGGCGACCACGTCCGTCACTTTGGTCTTGCTGTAATTGAAGGCGAAGGTGAGGCCGAGCTTTCCGAAATCGCCAAGGCCGGTCGAATAGTCGGCGACGAGGTCGAAGCCCTTCGTTTCGGTATCGGCGGCGTTGATGAAATATTCCGCCTGCTCGACGTCGGACAGGCCATTGGCGGCGAGGATGGCGGAAATGCCGGTGCCGAATAGGCGGCCGGTGCGTTCGACCCGATCCTTGATCTTGATATAATAGCCGTCCAGCGTGATCGACAGCGCCGGCAGCGGCGTGAATACGAGGCCGAGGCCGGCATTCCAGGTCTTTTCCGCCTTGAGCGGCTTGGCGCCGAGCAACTGGCCGACACTGTTGTCTGCCGTCACCAGCTTGGCCACGGTTGGGCGCAATTCGGTCTGGCCGGTTTCGGCGTTGAAGAAGGACGAGGTGCGGCCGTCCGTTTGGGCATAGCCGATCTGGGTCAGCGACGGTGCGCGGAAACCGGTGCCGACGGTGCCGCGAATGGCCAGTGCCGGGCTGACTTCATAGCGGCTGTTGAGTTTCAGGCCGATCGGACTGCCCGACCCGTCGCTATAATGTTCAGCCCGCAACGCCGCGCCGATATACCAGGCGTCGGTCGGGTTGATGCCAAGGTCGATATAGCCTGCATAGACCTTGCGGCTGATGTCAGCTTCGTCGGCGGGCGACAGGACGATCGCGCCCTGCACCACCGGGGAGGCGACGCGGCCGACATTCCAGTCATATTGCTGGTCGCCCGGCTGGAAAGTGTAGGTTGCCGGTTCATAGGCCAGCGGATCGCCGGCGAAGGTGCGGAAACGATCGAGCCGATATTCACCCCCGATCGACACTTGCAACGGCTTGGCGAAGCCGATGTCGAATTCGCGATGCAGGTCGACATTATGGGTCCACTGGCGGAATTCGAAATTGGCGAGATTGGGCCAATAGGTGGGGCTGTCCGGTCCGAGCGAGGGGCGGATGGAGAGCTTGGAATATTGGCGGCTGGCGTTGCGGCCGAAGGAGGAGGAGATGTCATAGTCCCAGCCGATCAGCGTGCCGCGCAGGCCGCCGACGAACTGAAAGTCCGTCTCGTCGATATTGTTGAGCGGGTAATAGCCGTCCGGGAACAGGGCGGAGAAATTGGCGGTGCTGTTGGGACGGCGGAAATTATTGCCGATCTGCGCGTCACGCTCGCCATAGGTGCCGAAACTGTAGAGGGTGGCGTTGTCCGTCACCGGCAGTTCGGCGTTATAGCTCAGGTTGAACGCCTTGATCTGCGGATCGCCATTATGGGCGCCGTCGCGGTTCCAGGCGGCGTTGCGGGCAGTGGCGTCGGCGATATTCGCCTCCACCTGTTCTCGGGTCAGGCCGCTCGACGCCACCACCTGATCGATGGTGCGGCCGGCGGGCAGTCCGTAGAGATTGGTGTCGGTCGCGGCCAGGTTCCACCAGGCGCCGCCGCGCTTGCGGATGTCGCCCGCGATCGACAGGAAGCCGCCGTCATCGCCGATCTTCGTGCCGTAGCGGATCGTGCCCTTCCAACTGTCTGGCTTGCCATTGGCCGAATAGAGCGTGCCATAGGTGAAGTCGCCGCTCAGCCCTTCCTTCTGCGCCAGCTGGATGTTGATGACGCCGGCTATGGCATCGGTGCCATATTGGGCGGCGGCGCTGTCCTTGAGCACTTCGATCCGGTCGATCGCGCTGGTGGGAATGAGGTCGACGTCGACCGGGTTGGCACCCGATGTGTCGGTGGTCGAATTGTTGAGGAAGGCGCCGTTATGACGGCGCTTTCCGTTGACCAGCACCAGCGTATAGGCCGGCGCCAGACCGCGATTGGTGACCGGGCGACCAACCGAGAAGACGCCGGCATGGGTCGATCCGAAATTGAGCGAAGGCAGTAGCTTCGACAGCGCCTCACCAAATTCGGCCGCGCCGGTCGCCTGCAACTTTTCCGCGCCGACCACGTCGATCGGCGCCGGGCTTTCAGCAATGGTGCGCGGCGCGCCGCGGACGCCGGTGACGATGATCGTCCCGGCATCCACAGTTGCCGCATCTTCGGGCGCCGTGACGATCTGCGCCGATGCCGGTGAGACAGCGAATGCAACAGCCGTAAGCGCCGTGGATGTCAGGTAACGGGTAACGATAGTCATTTATATTCCCCCAAAACAGACTCTCTTTCCGTTTATTTTTTACAAATTTATTTGGGGAATTACTTTCGATCAATATCCATGAGTTTCAATCAACTTTAGATGACCTTTCCCTATTCAAACTTATTGTTTCAACGCATTTGCGCTAAACTTGAATCGAACGCTTGCGCGACGTCGCGCTTGCCATCGATCAGGCCAGCTTTGCGGAAACGGGCGGTGATGTCCTGCTCATGCGCGATGATCTTTGCATCGATCGGTTGCGACATCCGGTTGTTGCGGTCGAAGCTGGCGCGGGCGATGTCGAGCGGCAGGCCGGTTTCCTTCGCCAGCACCTGCGCAAACTGGTCGGGATGCGCTCGCGCCCAGGCAACGGCCTTTGCCTCCCGTTGCAGGAAGTCGGTCAGCAAAGCGCGTTTCGGAGCGATGCTGTCGGCATGGGCGATATCGATATAAAGCGGCAGGCCATAATCCTTCGCATCCACGAGGACGCGCGCCCCCTCCTTGACCGCGACATTGGTGTAGGGCGTCCAGATCGCCCAGGCGTCGATCGCGCCGCTGTCAAACGCGGCCTTGGCATCGCCCGGCGGCAGGAAAGTGACGCGCACCTTGTTCGCTGGAATCTTCGCCCGTTCCAGCGCCTGAAGCAGCAGATGATGGCCAATCGACCCGCGCGTGGTGGCGACCGATTTGCCGACCAGATCCTGCGCGTTTCTGAGCGGCGATCCGTTCTTGACGAGGATGGCCAGCGCCTCCCCGGCCTGTTGCGCCGGCGCCTGTACGGCTATGGCCTTGACCGGGCTGCCGCTTTGATAAGCGAAGATGAAGGGGGCGTCGGCAGCCAGGCCCAAGTCCGCCGCGCCGCCGCCGACCGCTTCGAGCAGAGGCTGGGCCGCGGGAAATTCCGACCATTCGACCGTATAGGGCGCGCCGTTCAGCACGCCCGATGCGATCATCATGGACTTGACCTGCCCCTTCTGGTTGGCGACGCGCAAGACCTTGTCATCGCCGCCCTTAAAAGTCGCGGCGGCGAGCGCAAGGCCCGCCACCGCGACAAGGGACGCCGACAGGATGACGACGTTTTTCTTCGCCATGGATCAGCCCGCCAGTGCGAGGCCGGCGGCCTCACGCCCGGCGACCTTGCGGCGCACGACCGGCAACAATTCGCGGCCGTAAAGGATGGAATCCCCCAGCGGATCGAAGCCGCGGATCAGGAAATGGTCGATGCCGATATCATAATAATCGAGCATGGCATCGGCCACCTGCTCGGGCGTACCGACCAGGCCGGTGCTGTTGCCGGCCGCGCCGGTCAGCGCGGCAACGCCGGTCC
>JAGVJS010000119.1 GCA_020051025.1 Sphingobium sp.
CTGTGCCGCGCAGCACCGGATCGCCATCGCTCCAGCTGAGGCCGCGACGGCGCTCGTCGCTGGCGGCTTCCACGGTGGCGGTTATGCCGGATGGGCTTTGGGCGGTGACGGCATGGGCATGGCCGGCGAGCAGAAGCGCTCCCAGCCATGCGGTGCGACGAAGTCTGTCAGTTGGTTGCAAGATTACGTACCGAGTCCAGTTCAGCAAGAAGGGGCGCGCGGTCGGCCTGGGCGACCTCGACCAGATGCGCTTCTATCTTTTCCCGATGCTGGGCAAGGTTGCGTTCGCCCGAATTGCGACCGGGCGTGCAGGCGCCGGCCTCGCTGCCCGAAAAACGCTTGTCGGTGGCGATGGTGCGGGCCAGCGCCGGGCCATTGTCCAGCTTGCGATCGACCATGACGGTCGCGGTCCATTGGCAGCGCTGGCCGTCCATGCGGTTGGGGGTCTTGGCGCCCACTGTCTTGGTGCGCATTTCGGTGCGCGCGGTGTAGGTCGCGCCGAGTTGCTGGCCGTGATGCTCGATTGTGACGCTGTGCGACGCGGCCGCCGCCGCCAGCGCGATAAGGGTGATGCTCATGTCTATTCTCCTGCTGCGACGCCGGATTTTTCTGTCTGGTCGTCGCCTGAGAATTTAGGTTTCCACTGTTGCTTTTACGTTTCCCGACGATGAGGAATGGCGACATGAAGGTCGGGGGCATAGGGTCACAGTGACGCGCCGCCCGCGAAGTTCACACCGTCGATGGGTGCAATTTACCGGCGATTTTCGGGCGAATGTGCCAGTGGTGCGGCGGTGAAGCGCCGGCAACGCGCCACTTGCGCGCGTCTTACGCGACGGTCGGGTCATGATGACGCGACAAGGGCGCGCCATGTGGGTCACGATTAGGTCACGCGTTCGAGGGCGGTTTCGGGGCGCTGAAAGGGGTAAGGGCAGCTGGTTCATCCGGCAGGATAGATCAGAGAAAGGGCGAGTAGGAAAGAGGAGCGTATCTTGCTCGATAAGCTGGAAGCTCGCTTCGCTTGCTACCCACCCCCGGCCCCTCCTACAAGGGAGGGGAGTAAGTTATGAGGCCGCCTTCATCAGGCCCTTCGACAATTGCAGCGCGCCGTTGAGGCGGGCCTGTGGATCGGCCCAGGCACGGTCCACGACGATCTTGCTGTCGGGGCGCAGGCGGGCGACGCCGTTCAGTTTCTGGATATAGGCGACGAGGTTCGCGGGTTTGGGGAAGCGATCCTCGAAGAAGCTGACCAGCGCGCCCTTTGGCCCGACGTCGATCTTGGCGATGTTGGCGACCAGGCAGTTCTGCTTGATCTCGATGATCTTGAGCAGGTTTTGCGTCGGTAGCGGCAGCTTCCCGAAACGGTCAATCAGTTCGGCAGCGAACGCCTCCAAACCGTTGCGGTCCTCCAGTTCGTTGATGCGGCGATAAAGGCCCATGCGCAGGTCGAGGTCCGGCACATAATCGTCGGGGATGAGGATTGGCGCATCGACCGTGATCTGGGGCGAGAAGCTGTCGCTGCGCCGTTCGATGCCCCCAAGACCATTGGCGCCGCCGGCCTTGGCATCCATGATCGCGTCTTCCAGCATCGACTGGTAGAGTTCGAAGCCGACTTCCTTGATATGGCCCGACTGTTCGTCGCCGACGAGGTTACCCGCGCCGCGAATGTCGAGGTCGTGGGAGGCCAGTTGGAAGCCTGCGCCCAGCGTGTCGAGGTCGGAGAGAACCTTGAGCCGCTTTTCGGCCGTTTCGGTGATGATGCGGTTGGCGGGCGTGGTGAAATAGGCATAGGCGCGCGTCTTCGACCGGCCGACGCGGCCGCGCAGCTGGTAGAGTTGCGCGAGGCCGAAGCGGTCGGCGCGGTGGATGATGAGCGTGTTGGCGCTGGGGATGTCGAGGCCGGATTCCACGATCGTCGTGGAGAGCAGCACGTCGTAGCGCTTGTCGTAGAAGGCGGACATGCGTTCTTCGACATCGGTGGCGCTCATCTGCCCATGGGCGACGATGGGCTTGATTTCAGGGACTTCGGTGCGCAGGAATTCCTCGACTTCGGTGAGGTCGGCAATGCGGGGGACCACGAAGAAGCTCTGGCCGCCGCGATAATGTTCGCGCAGCAGGGCTTCGCGGATAACGACGCCGTCCCAGGGCATGATGTAGGTGCGCACCGCAAGGCGATCGACTGGCGGGGTCTGGATGACGGAGAGTTCGCGCAGGCCCGACATTGCCATTTGCAGCGTGCGGGGGATCGGCGTGGCGGTGAGGGTGAGGACGTGGACGTCGGTTTTGAGGGACTTCAACCGTTCCTTGTGGGTGACGCCGAAACGCTGTTCCTCATCCACGATGACGAGGCCGAGGCGCTTGAATTCCAGCCCCTTGGCCAGCAGGGCGTGGGTGCCGACGACGATGTCGATCGTGCCGTCGACCAGGCCCGCCTTGGTCGCCTTCGCTTCCTTGTCAGGGACGAGGCGGGAGAGGCGGCCGATATTGACGGGGAAGCCGCGGAAGCGTTCTTCGAAATTCATGTGATGCTGGCGCGCGAGCAGGGTGGTGGGGCAGATGACCACGACCTGCATCCCGGCCATCGCCGCGACGAAGGCGGCGCGGAGCGCAACTTCGGTCTTGCCGAAGCCGACGTCGCCGCAGACGAGGCGGTCCATCGGCTTGCCGGCGCCAAGGTCTTCCACCACGTCGCTGATCGCGCGGTCCTGATCGTCCGTCTCCTGATAGGGGAAGCGGTCGACGAAGGCGGGATAGCCTGCTGCATCGGGTTCGGCGACGGTGGCGGGGCGCAGGGCGCGTTCGGCGGCGGTCTTGAGCAATTCACCCGCGATTTCGCGGATGCGCTCCTTCATCTTCGCCTTGCGCCGCTGCCAGGCTTCGCCGCCCAGCTTGTCGAGGCTTACGCCGTCGCTGTCGCTGCCATAGCGGGAGAGGACTTCGAGATTTTCGACCGGGACATAGAGTTTGTCGCCGCCGGCATAGGAGAGGGCGACGCAATCATGCGGGGCCTTCGCCACCGGGATCTGCATCAGCCCTTCATAGCGGCCGATGCCATGGTCCATATGGACGACAAGGTCGCCGGGTGAGAGAGTGGCGAGTTCCTGAAGGAAGGCGTCGGCGCTCTTCTTGCGCTTGGCGCGGCGGACCAGGCGGTCGCCCAGCATATCCTGTTCGGTGAGGACGGCGACATCGGGCGCGGTGAAGCCATGGTCGAGGCCAAGGACCATGAGCGTGACGCTGCCACCCGCCGCGACGCCCAGCGCTTCCTGCCAGTTGTCGGCGGCAGCGAGGCGGGACACGCCATGGTCGGCGAGCAGGCCGGAGAGGCGTTCACGCGCGCCGCCGGAGTAGCTGGCGATGACGACCTTCTTCTTCGCGCGGCGCAGGTCGGCGATATGCTTGCCGACGGCTTCATAGATGTTGGTGTTCTGCGCGCGTTCGGGCGCGAAATCGCGGGGGCCGTCTACACTGAAATCGAGGACGGTGGCGCTTTCCGGTTCGTGGAAGGGGGTGGTGCCGTGCATGGGCAGGGTGGCGACGGCGGCGTCCCATTCGGCGGCGTCGAGATAGAGCGAATCGGGCTTCAGCGGGCGATAGGCGCCGGGGTCGGACGATTTCGCCTGAACGCGGTTGGCGTGATAGTCGCGGATCGATTCGAACCGGCTTTCCGCTGCGCCCGCGACGCCATGGTCGCGGATGAGGACGGCGTCTTCGTCGAGGTGATCGGTCAGCGGGACCAGCTTGTCCTCGAACAGGGGCAGCCAATGTTCCATGCCCGCGAGGCGGCGGCCGTCGCTGACAGCTTGATAGAGCGGGTCGCCGGTCGCGGTCGCGCCGAATGTTTCGCGGTAGCGGCCCCGGAAGCGCTTGATCGTGTCTTCGTCCAGCAGCGCTTCGGATGCGGGGAGGAGGGTGAAGCCGTCCACGCTGTCGATCGTGCGCTGGTCGCTGGGGTCGAAACGGCGGACCGTTTCGATCTCGTCGCCGAAAAAGTCGAGGCGGAGCGGTTGTTCTTCGCCGCCGGGGAAGAGGTCGACGATGCCGCCGCGAATGGCGAATTCGCCCCGATCATGCACCGTGTCGGTACGGACATAGCCATTGGCCTGCAACATTTCGGCCAGCTTCTGGATGGCGATCCGTTCCTTGGGCGCGAGCCGGGCGACAAGCTGGCGGACGCGGAAGGGGGTGAGCGTGCGCTGGGTCATGGCGGCCAGCGTGGTGACGACCAGTTGCGGGCCTTTGGGTTTTGCCTGGAGCGCGTAAAGACCCGCGAGCCGTGCAGAGGCGGCGCGCAGCGAGGGGCTGGCGCGGTCATAGGGCAGGCAGTCCCAGGCGGGGATTTCGATGATCTCGATCTCTGGCGCGAAATAATGCGCGGTGTCCGTGACGGCGCGCATC
>JAGVJS010000236.1 GCA_020051025.1 Sphingobium sp.
CGGCGCGGCAAGTTATTGCTGCACCGCAAAAATGGCATGGCGTGGCGTTGGACGCTGTGCCATCATCGGTGGTGACTCATCAGGGGGATCAGGCGATGAATCTCAAGGGCCAGACGACGCTTCCCAAGCCGGCACCGCGCCAGGTGGACCCCGACGTTCTGGCTCATGAAATTGTCGAGCGCCTGACCTATCGCATCGGGAAGAATGCGGCGGCGGCCAAGCCGCACGACTGGCTGCACGCTGTGATCCTGGCCATTCGCGACCGGGTGATCGACGCCTGGATCACCTCCACCCAGAAAACCTATGAGGAAGAAGGGCGCCGGGTCTATTATCTGAGCCTTGAGTTCCTGATCGGCCGGTTGATGCGCGATGCCGCGTCCAACATGGAAATGCTGGACGACATGCAGGCGGCGCTGGCGTCGCTGGGCGTCGATATCGACCTGATCGCTGCGCTGGAGCCGGACGCGGCTTTGGGCAATGGCGGGCTTGGCCGTCTGGCGGCCTGCTTCATGGAAAGCATGGCGACGGTGGACGTGCCGGCCTATGGCTATGGCATCCGCTATGTGAACGGCATGTTTCGGCAGGAAATCAGCGATGGCTGGCAGGTGGAACTGCCCGAAAACTGGCTGGCGCACGGCAATCCCTGGGAGTTTGAGCGGCGCGAGGCCAGTTACGAGATCGGTTTTGGCGGCCGCGTCGATCCGGCAGAGGGTGAGGATACCGGGCCGCACCAGATGCAATGGCGGCCGAGCGAGCGGGTGATCGCCACCCCCTATGACACGCCGATTGCGGGCTGGCGCGGCAAGCGGGTCAATACGCTGCGCCTGTGGGAAGCGCAGCCGATCGACCCGATCCTGCTCGACAAGTTCAATGCCGGCGACCATCTGGGCGCGCTGTCCGAAAGCAACCGGGCCGAGGCGCTGACGCGGGTGCTTTATCCGGCGGATTCGTCGCCCGCCGGGCAGGAATTGCGGCTGCGGCAGGAATATTTCTTCTCCTCCGCGTCGTTGCAGGACATCGTCCGGCGGCACATCCAATATTTTAGCGATGTGAAGACCTTGCCGGACAAGGCGGCGATCCAGCTGAACGATACCCATCCGGCGGTGTCGGTGGCGGAATTGATGCGCATCTTGCTGGACGACCATGGCGTCGACTTCGGCGAGGCGTGGAACATTACCCGGCGGACGTTCAGCTACACCAACCACACGCTGCTGCCCGAAGCGCTGGAAAGCTGGCCGGTGCCCTTGTTCGAGCGGTTGCTGCCCCGGCATATGCAGATCGTCTATGCGATCAACAGCAAGCTGCTGGGTGAAGCGCGTAAATCCGGCCAGTTCGATGATGGGGCGATCGGCACGATTTCGCTGATCGACGAGGGTGGCGAGCGGCGGGTGCGCATGGGCAATCTCGCCTTTGCCGGGTCGCACAGCGTCAATGGCGTGTCGGCGCTGCACACCGACCTGATGAAGGTCACGGTCTTTGCCGATTTGCACAAACTCTATCCGGCGCGGATCAACAACAAGACCAATGGCGTCACCTTCCGCCGCTGGCTGATGCAGTGCAATCCGGGGCTGACCAGCCTGATCCGGGAGGCGATCGGCGACAGGTTCCTGGACGATGCGGAGGCGCTGCGCGATCTGGACGCCTTTGCCGACGACAGCGTGTTTCAGGAGAAGTTTCTCGCCGTCAAGCGCGCCAACAAAATGGAATTGGCGAACTTGCTGCGCAAGCGGGTCAATGCCCGGATCGACCCGGCGGCTTTGTTCGACATCCAGATAAAGCGCATCCATGAATATAAAAGGCAGCTGCTCAACATCGTGGAGGCGGTGTCGCTCTACGACCAGATCCGGTCGCACCCGGAAAAGGACTGGGTGCCGCGCGTGAAGCTGTTCGGTGGCAAGGCGGCGCCCAGCTATCATAATGCCAAGCTGATCATCAAACTGGCGGGCGACGTCGCCCGCGCGGTCAATCATGATCCGGCGGTGCAGGGGCTGCTGAAGCTGCAATTCGTGCCCAATTATAATGTCTCGATGGCGGAGGTGATGATCCCGGCCGCCGACCTGTCCGAACAGATTTCGACGGCGGGCATGGAAGCGTCGGGCACCGGCAACATGAAGTTTGCGGTCAATGGCGCGCTGACCATCGGTACGCTGGACGGCGCCAATGTCGAAATGCGCGACCATGTGGGCGAAGACAATATCGTCATATTCGGCCTGACCGCACAGGAGGTGAACGACCGGCGGGCGCAGGGCTATGTCCCGCGCGACGTCATCGATCAGAGCCGCGAACTGGGGCAGGCGCTCAACGCGATTGCCAGCGGCGTCTTCTCGCCCGATGACCCGGACCGCTACAAGGGGCTGGTGCAGGGCATTTACGACCATGACTGGTTCATGGTTGCGGCCGATTTCGACAGCTATTCCGCCGCGCAGCGCCGTGTCGATGCGCTGTGGCAGGATCAGGCGCTGTGGGCGAAGAAGGCGATCCATAATGTCGCGCGCATGGGTTGGTTCTCGTCTGATCGCACCATCCGCGAATATGCGGCCGACATCTGGAAGATCGCATCATGATCGGGATCAGGGGTTAGGATGGCGCTGACGCCCGAACAGATCGACAATCTGGTCGGCGGGCTGGACGACGATCCCTTTGCCACGCTTGGCGTGCATCCCGCCGGGAGGGGATTTACCGCTTGTGTGCTGTTGCCCGAGGCGGTCAGCGTCGAGGCGCAGACGCTGGGCGGTAAAAGCGTCGGGACGCTGGAACAGGTGCATGGCGACGGGCTGTTCTTCGGCAAGGTCGCGGTCAAACAGCGCCAGCCGCTGCGCTATGTCGCCACCTATGGCGATGGCGGCAGTTACACGCTGGTCGATCCCTACAGCTTCGGGCCGGTGCTGGGGCCGATGGACGATCATTATCTGGCCGAAGGATCGCATGGCCGGCTGTTCGACAAGCTGGGCGCCCATGTCATCACCCATGAAGGCGTGACCGGCACGCACTTTGCTGTTTGGGCACCCAATGCGCGGCGGGTGGCGGTGGTCGGCGAC
>JAGVJS010000152.1 GCA_020051025.1 Sphingobium sp.
CGATGCGGACGAGGCGGCGGACAGGCGAGGGCGTCAGCGGATCGCGCTCGATACCGGTCAGCGCGCCATGCCGCGCCAGCGTGCGACCCCATTTTACGAGGCGCCAGAGATGCGTGATGTGGGCGGTCATGCGGGCTTCAGATCTTCCAGCCCGAATGGATAGCGACCAGCCCGCCCAATATCGGCTCGACCTTCGTATTCACGAAGCCGGCCTCGCGGATCATGCTTTCGAACTTGGGCATGGGCGGGAAGCGGCGGATCGATTCGATCAGATAGCGATAGCTGTCGGCATCATTGGCGAACAGCTTGCCCAGATGCGGCACCAGCTTGTGCGAGTAGACGTCATAGACGTCCGAAAAGCCGGGCCATGTGGTGGTGGAAAATTCCAGGCAGAAGAAACGCCCGCCGAACTTCAGCACCCGGTTCGCTTCGCGCAGCGCCTGGTCGATATGGGTGACGTTGCGGATGCCGAAGGCGATTGTATAGGCGTCGAACGCGCGGTCGCCAAAGGTCAGCGTCTCGGCATTTTGTTCGGACCAGATCAGGCCTTGCATGCCCTTCTTCTGCGCCCGCTCGACACCCACGGCCAGCATTTCGGGATTGATGTCCGACACCGTCACCTGCGCGCCATGTTTGTGCATGCGGAAGGCGATGTCGCCGGTGCCGCCTGCCATGTCGAGAATCTGTTCGCCGGCGCGGGGCTTCACCCGGCGCATGAACTGATCCTTCCACAGGCGATGCGCGCCGCCCGACATGGCGTCGTTCATCAGGTCATATTTGGCCGCGACATTGGAGAAGACCGCGCGGACCATGCCCGCTTTCTCGGCGGCATCGACGTCGCGATAGCCGAAGGATGCTGTTTCGCTCATGCGCCTCGCTCTAGCCGCAGATCCGGCGCCATGCCAGCGCGAAGGCACGGATATGACGCTTTGGCGACGCCCCCTGTCGCAGGCAGGCTTTAGTTCCTACATAAGCGCCTATGCCTGAGCTTCCCGAAGTCGAAACAACCGTCGCCGGCCTGCGCTCCGTCCTTCAGGGGAGCGTCCTGACGCGCGTCGAGCCGCGCCGTGCGGATCTGCGCTGGCCGATCCCGGTCGACCTGCGCCAACGGCTGACCGGCGCGACGGTGACGGGGCTGTCGCGTAGGGCCAAATATGGCCTGATCGAAACCGATCGCGGTGACATGATGATCTTTCACCTCGGCATGTCGGGGCGCTGGCGAATCGATCCGACGGAAATCGGCGCGCACGATCATCTGCTGGTGGAAACGGGCAGCGGCCATCTGCTCTCGCTCAACGATCCGCGCCGATTCGGTTCGATCGATCTCGTGCGGTCGGATGCCTGGGCGGCTTATTCTCCCTTTATCCGCATGGGGCCGGAACCGCTGGGGCCGGATTTTCACACAGCCTATCTGGCCGAAGCGCTGAACGGCAAGGCGACCTCCATCAAGGCGGCCTTGCTCGACCAGCGGATCGTCGCGGGGCTGGGCAATATCTATGTCTGCGAAGCGCTTAACATGGCCGGCATTGCACCGACTCGGGCGGCGGGAAAGATCAGTCGGCCGCGACTCGACCTGTTGGCAGAGGCGATTCGCGACGTTCTGTCCGCAGCGATCGTGGCGGGCGGTTCCACCTTGCGTGATTATGCGCGGCCCGATGGGGAATTGGGCTATTTCTCTAAACAGTGGCGTGTCTACGGGCGGGAAGGCGAACCCTGCCTGTGCGGTGGTACGGTCCAGCGCCGGGTGGATGGCGGCCGATCGACCTTCTTCTGCCCGAAATGTCAGAAATAGGCAGGCCCGAATCCGTTGACGCCCGCCCTGATACTCTGTAAGGGGCGCACCTTCACGAGGCATGTCGGCAGTTCGGCGGGCCTCTTCCCGAGATTTGACGAGAACCGAGGAATAGAATGGCCAATACGCCGCAAGCCAAGAAGCGCATCCGTCGCAACGAGCGTCGCGCCGCAATCAATGGCGCCCGCATCAGCCGGATCCGCACCCTGGTGAAGAAGGTGGAAGCCGCCATCACCGCCGGTGACAAGGCCGCTGCCGCGACCGCCCTGCAGACCGTTCAGCCCGAGCTGGCCCGTGGCGTTGCCCGCGGCGTGCTGCACAAGAACACTGCGTCGCGCAAGTTCGGTCGCCTGACGAAGGCTGTGAGCGCGCTCGCCTAAAAGCCATCGGCTTTTTTGACGAATTAAAGGCCCGCCCCGGCTAACGGGGCGGGCCTTTCGTCGTTTCTTCATAATAACGTCACTTTAACGATCGGCCAATTTCCTGCGATTCGACGCGCTGCGGTAGAATTGTATGCAAATAAGGTGTTGAAAAACTGTCATAATTCAATTGGTGTCGGATTCCCGCGCCTTTGCTGAGTCAACGGCTTTATTTCACTTTTTTGAACCAAGCTGCCCTTGATCCCGCGAAGCAGGCCCGTCTATTTTTGAAATCCGGCTGCTGTCGAATCACCTTGAAGCAGCCGTCATGTTAGAATGATCGTCGTGGAGAATCCGGAGGCGGGGGCGTTTCCGGGTCAGGCTCTTTGCGTCTTTTTTCCTGCCCGAAAGCGGGGGGCACAGTTGGTAGGGTCGTCTAAGTCTATGAAGGAAGTTGTGCGCGTGGTTGGTTGGCAGGACGGAGACGTAATTCAGGCCGATTCCGGCCTGGAATCCGCCTGGGCCGGCATCCGTGCCGGCCTGCGCCGGGATGTTGGCGCGCGCATGTTCGACCAGTGGCTGAAACCCGTGCGTCTGGGCGACTATTGCGCCGAATCGCAGACGCTCGACCTGCTGGTTGCCAGCGATTTCAGCGCCAATTTCGTGTCCGGCCAGTTTGGCGACCG
>JAGVJS010000007.1 GCA_020051025.1 Sphingobium sp.
GACGGCCTGTCCGATGGCCGCGCGTTCCTGGCCGAAGTCGAACATCACAGCAAGGGTGCGGATCTGCTGGCCTATGCCCGGCAGCAGGATGATGCCTTCGGTCTTGGCCAGCAAAATATGGTGGAGGCCGGCACTCGCCGCGTCGGCTTCGACGGGCGGGTGCAGATCGCCGACAAATGGGCGGCCACCGCATCCGCTTGGTATCAGGACCAGCTGATCGGCGCGGGCAGCCGCGTCGCCGGCGAAGCGCGCATTGAATATCGACGAGAGCGCGGCACGCTGTTCGCCGGCACCCAGTTCGCAATGGATCGCGGCATCGACGGCAAGGATCGCGACAGCCGCCTGCTGACGCTGGGCGGTACGCAGGCGATGCCGGGCGGCAAGCTGACCCTGACCGGCCAGACCCAGTTCGCGCCGGGCGGCGACAAGGACAGCGTCGACTTCCCCGCCCGGCAGCAGTTGATCGCCGCCTGGCGCGTGAAGCCCGGCATCCGCCTGATCGGTGGCTATGAAATCGCGCGGGGCGCCGATTTCACCGCCCATACCGCGCAGATCGGTTTCGACGTCCAGCCCTGGAAAGGCGGGAAACTCACCACCGCGCTCAACAACCAGACATCGGGCGAAAGCGGTGCCCGCCTGTTCGCCAATTACGGCCTGATCCAGTCGCTGCCGATCAGCGAGCGCTGGACTATCGACGCGACCTTCGACGCCAGCACGACCGTCCGCGGTAAAATCCCTGTCGGCGGCGTGGTCCAGCCCTTCCAGACCAGCGGATCGGGCAGCGTCAGCGGCGGCGCGCTGGGCGGCCTCTATGGCAATGACGGTGACTATGCGGCCGTCACGCTGGGTGCCAATTATCGCGCCGACCTCTGGTCGTGGAACGGCCGGGTCGAGTATCGCAAGTCGGACCAGAACAGTCGCTTCAATATCACCAGCAACGTCGTTCGCGCACTGGGCGAGGGCAAGACGCTGGCCGGCACCGTCCGCTATTCCACGCTGGGCCAGGTGAGCGGCGCGCAGGCGAAGAGCCTGACCACCTCGGTCGCGCTTGCCTGGCGCCCGCTCGATAGCCACTGGTCGCTGCTGGAGCGGTTCGAACTGCGTAAGGAAAGCGCGGATTTGGGTATCGGCGGCGGCAATGTGCTGGGCGTGCCGGCGGGCAGCGGCGTGGGCCAAGGCACGTTGCGCCTGATCAACAATCTCGCCGTCAACTATCGCACCGGGCCGGAAGGCGCGCGCCACGCAATTGAGGCAATAATCTATTATGGCGCCAAATGGGTGCGCGGCAGCTACGGCGCGGACGATTATTCCGGCTATATCGACGTCACCGGCTTCGATCTGCGCATGGACCTTGGCAAGCGCTTCGACATTGGCGTGCAGGGATCCGTGCAACATGCCTGGAGCCGGGGTGCCATCGCTTTCAGCGGCGGGCCGTCTGCCGGCGTCTCCCCTGCGCCGAACGTCTGGATCAGCGCGGGCTATAATATCGCCGGCTATCGCGACCGGGATTTCGAGGATGATCGCTACACCCGCCGCGGTCCTTATGTGACGATGCGCATGAAGTTCGATCGCGGTGCCATCGCAGGCCTGCTCGGAAAGGGACGCTGATGCGCAGGATCATCCTCCCCCTCCTAATGGCAGCGGCGCTACCAACGGCGGCGCTAGCCGATCCGATCACCGCCACCAAATCGGTCACCACCGTGTCCGACCCGATGGGCAACGTCATCCCGCGCGCCATTCCAGGCGCCGTGCTCGACTATAGCGCGACCCTGGCCAATCCGATCGCCAATCTGGGCAAGACGGTGCGCGGCATCGCCTTCGAGGACCAGTTGCCGGCCAACGTCATCCTGCGCGTCAGCGATCTGGGCGCCAGCGGCAGCGGCCCCGTGGTCTTCACCAACGGTGCGATCATATTGGGCGTGGGCGACAGCGGCCTGACATACAGCTTCACCAGCCTGTCCAGCACCAGCGACGGAATCGAATTTTCCAACGGCACAAGCTGGGCCTACATCCCGGTGCCCGACGCGAACGGCTATGACGCCAATGTCCGCGCCATTCGCATCAAACCCGTGACCAATTTCAAGGCGGGCGGATCCTTCACGGTCCGCTTCCGCGTCAAGCTGCGTTGAAACAGGAGGAAGCCATGCCCCATGGATTGGAACAGATAGCACCGACGCCGATCATAACGATGTTGCCGGAACTGAACGACGACCTGCCGGCCAATCCAATGGAGCGGCGACGGGACTGGCGTGCAGCGACCGTCTTCACGATCGGCAAGATCAGCTTTGCCGGTCGCAACCTGCCCTGCATGGTACGAGACCTGTCCGAAGGCGGTATGCGCATCCAGATGCCTTTCCCACCGCCGCCCGGTCTGCGCGTGTTGATCGAAATGCGCGGTCTGGAACCCCGGCTCGCCCGCATCTGCTGGACATCGGGCCATGAGGCCGGACTGATGTTCGACCTGCGGTGCAGCCCGGCAGACATCTTCGCCGCCCGCAGCAACAAGGAGGGACGGATCGCGCGCCAACCGCGCTTCGCCCTACGCCGCAAAGCAATGCTGACGGTCGATCAAATGTCCTTGTTTGCGCGGATAGAAAATATCTCGGTCGGCGGCGTACGGCTGGCGCTGTCAACGCCACTGGAAAGCGGCAAGCTTGGGGTACTCGATCTGGTGCTGGGCGACCGGCAGGGCGTGGCCGGCGAAATCTGTTGGGTCCGGGAAGAAAGCTGCGGCTTTCGCTTCGTTCAGCCGGTCAGCAGCGTGGCCTTGGCGACCATGCTGGACGCCCCCGACCTGATCTGATCCGGCTACTCCTCCTGGCGCAGCCAGCCGTTGATCGCCGTCAGGGCGGTCCGGCTGTCGCGCAATGCCGACGTCTTGTCTTTACCGCCCTGATCGATCGCCTGCCAACTGGTGCTGACGGCCGCAAAGCCCAATGTCCCCGCCAGCCCGGCGATCCGGTGCGCATCGGCTGCCTCCGGTCGATCGAGCGCCTGCTGTAATTCTGTCCTCAGGCCTTCCACCACCGGCCGCAGCCCGTCCCGCCCAAACAGCTTCGCCATACGCGTCAGGCCTTCTACAGCAAGAGATGCTTCATCATCCCGCATGATCATTGCAAGTCCCGTTAATCAACATGCGCCATCCCCGATAATATGCGATCATATCGACGCTTTGGGAATAAAGATGACAGCCAATGTATTTTGCGATTGATACATTGGCGCATTACCCTCACAATCTGTGACAGCATCACTAACGCATTCCATTCGGGATGAAAAACGACAAGGCTGTAGGATGGCGGAAACCATAGCCGGCGGCCGCGTATTGATTGCGGACGATCACCCTTTGATTCGCGAAGGCCTGGGCCTGGCCGCCCGCGCTGCGATGCCCGGTGTCACCGTCGACACCGCCGGCACGATCGGCGAAGCGCTCGACGCCCTGTCGCGCCATGGCAAATATCGCCTGATCCTGCTGGATTTCGTGCTGCCTGACGCACGCGGATTTTCCGGTTTCCTGCAATTGCAGCATCAGGCCGGACGCACGCCAATCGCGCTCATTTCCGCCAATGAAAGCCCAACATTAGTAGAAAGCGCCCGTGCGCTGGGCGCCGCCGGTTTTCTCTACAAGACCCGCCCGTTTGACGATCTCGCCCGCGATATCAGGCGGCTGGCGGAAGGGCAGACCAGTTTCCCGCAGGCCGAGCCGACTATTGAAAGAAATAGTCTGCGCGACCGTATCGCCAGCCTTTCAGGCGCACAGTTGCGGGTGCTCATCGCTCTGTCCGACGGTCGACTGAACAAGCAGATTGCAGCCGATCTCGACGTGTCGGAAGCCACGGTCAAGGCGCATCTGACCGCCATCTTCCGCAAGCTGGACGTCGGCAATCGGGCACAGGCCCTGCTCGCGGTGCAGCCGCTGCTGGGTGATGTAGCGGCCCCGCGTTCAGCATGAACGGTGCCCCGCCCCGTCCGCCGCGCGGCTTGCCATTCCTTCTGCTCGCCTTGTTCGTGCCGCTGGGCCTGGCCGCGCTGCTCTTCTGGCTGGGCGGCGAATATGGCCGCTGGAACGGTTTACGCGAAGAGGCAGACAGGAGTTTCGAGCGGCGCGTGCTGCTGAGCGACATTCTATCCCAGATGCGCGCAGCTGAATCCAGCCAGCGCGGCTATGTCATCACCAACGATCCGGAATTCCGCACCCGCTATGGCGAATGGCATGGCCAGATCGAACAGGCCTTCGCCCGCGCCAACCGTCTCTATCGCGACGTGCCGGCCCAGCATGGCGGCTTTACCAGCCTGCGCCGCATCGCGCAGGCAAAGGTTGCCGAAATGGACGAAGTGCTGCGCCTCTACGCCACGCGCAGCCCGGACGTGGCACGAAAGCGCGTCGCCGATGGTGAAGGCAAACGGCTGATGGCCCGGCTGCAACATCAACTCGACATGGTTATCAGCCAAGAACAGCAGATCGGCGACACACGGGTCACGGCCTATCGCAGTCGGACCGAGACGATGCAGCGCGTGATGTGGATCCTGGTCGCGGCCAGCAGCCTGTCGCTCGCCCTCGCTCTGCTCGGCCTCTGGCGCCAGCGCCTTGCCCAATATCATGTCGAACTGCGTGGCTATGAAGCGGCGCAGCGCAACGAGACGATTCTCGACAGCACGATCGATCCGATCATCATCGTCAA
Source organism: Sphingobium sp. (assembly GCA_020051025.1). Taxonomy (GTDB): domain Bacteria; phylum Pseudomonadota; class Alphaproteobacteria; order Sphingomonadales; family Sphingomonadaceae; genus Sphingobium. The sequence continues at coordinate 4,680 of JAGVJS010000007.1, forward strand.
TCCCAGCGGTACGATCGAGACGATCAACCAGGCCGCGTCACGTATGCTCGGCTACGAACCGGCCGACCTCACGCGGCGCGATTTCGACGTGATTTCCGACATTGCCCCCGGCGTCGGCAGCTTCCTCGACCGCATCGGCCTGATCGATGGCGAATTGAAGATGCCCTATTGGACCGACCGTCAGGTCCGGCATCGCAGCGGCCGCCTGCTGCCCGTCGACATTGCGCTCGGCGTCATGCCGCTGCCCGATGGCGATCATATCGTCATGTCGCTGCGCGACATCGTCCAGCGCAAGCGGATCGAGCGGCTGAAGGACGACCTCATCTCCACCGTCAGCCATGAATTGCGCACCCCGCTGACCTCCATCGTCGGCGCACTGGCGCTATTGCGACTGGATACCGGCAACCATCTACAGGAAGAACAGGCCGGCCTGGTCGCCATTGCGGAAAATAATGCCCAGCGGCTCATTCGCCTCATCAACGACATGCTCGACATTGACCGGATCGATTCGGGCAAGCTGCGCATGACGCTGGCGCCGACCGACCTGCACCATGTGCTGATGCGCGCGTGCGACGACAATGGCGGGCTGGTTCATGCCGCCGGCGCGACGCTGCACCGGGCCGTGGCCGACGAACCGGTGATGATCCAGGCGGACGAGGAACGGCTGCTGCAAGTCGTCACCAATCTTCTGTCCAACGCGGTCAAAGCGGCGCCGGAAGGGAGCAAGGTGACGGTCGGCCTGCGTCGCAGCGCCGACGGTCGCCGCGCCACCGTCTATGTCGACGATCAGGGGCCGGGCATTCCCGAAGAGTTCAAGGCGCGAATCTTCGGCCGGTTCGAACGGGCCGCCAATGACGAAGCTGCACCGGGCACCGGCCTTGGCCTGGCCATCGCACGCGAGATCGTCAGCCAGCATGGCGGCGAACTCTGGTTCGAGGATGTTGCCGGCGGCGGCACCCGCTTCGCCTTTTCCCTGCCGGTCATGCTGCCCCTGTCCATGCCCGGTGGCCGACCGAGCGACCGGACCGACAGCGCCAGCATCCTCATCTGCGAAAGCAATCCCGCCATTGCCCGCCAGTTGCAATCGCAACTGTCGGAGGAAGGCTATGCGTGCAGGGTCGTTGCCAGCGCCCGCGCAGCACGGGAAGCGATCGCCGCCAACGGCTATAATCTCCTGCTGCTCGACATGGCGCTCGACGATGCCGATGCTTTCCATTTTGCCCGCGAGGTGCGCCGGATCGAAGGGCCGCAGGAATTGTCGATCCTGATGGTTTCGGCACCTGCCGGGGACGCGGCCGCCCCGCTTTCGCTCGATCTGGTAGACTGGATCGACAAGCCGATCGATCCCAGCCGCCTCAAGACTGCGATCGCCGCATCCTTCCGTCATTCGGGTATCGACCGGCCAACCGTGCTGCATCTGGACGACGACCAGGATACGCTGGAAATCACTGCCTCCGCGCTCAAGGGCATCGCCTATATCCTCAAGGCCACGACCCTGGCGGAAGCGCGCGCGTTGCTGCGCGTCGAAACACCGCATCTGGCGATATTGGACGTGCATCTGGAAAAGGGGCTGGGCCTCGACCTTCTGCCCGATCTGGTAGATGGACAGGGCCTCGCCATTCCGACCATCATTTATTCCGCGCACGACATCGACGTTGAAATCGCCGGGCAGATCGACGCCATATTGGTCAAGTCGCGCACATCTTTACCCGATCTGAAAGCGACGGTACGCCGTGTGGTCGCGACCCGCCACGCCAGGGAGGGAGGAGAGGAAACGGCATGAGCGAGGCTGACAGACTACGGATCCTCTATGTCGACGACGACAAGGATATCCGCCATATCGTCAAATTGTCGCTTGCGCTCGACCCCGGCATCGACTTGCGCCTGTGCGCCGATGGAGCCGAGGCGCTACATGCAGCCAGGACGGATGCGTGGCGACCCGATCTGGTCATGCTGGACGTAATGATGCCGCGCATGGATGGCCCCACGCTGATGGTCGCATTGCGCGACCTGCCGGGCTTTGCCGACAAGCCTTTCGTTTTCGTCACCGCGCGCGCGCGGGAAGCCGACGTACAAGGCTATCATGACGCCGGTGCCAAGGGCGTCATATTGAAACCTTTCAACCCCATCACTCTGGCCAGCAGCGTTCGGGCACTGGTCATTTGACCGACGTGCCTAACCGGCGCCCTGCTGCGTCATGTTGCCGTTAACCTGATCGGCACCGCTCTCCCCGGTTTCGAAAAAGCCGAAACCCATTGTAATGGCCAGGACCGCAATCACCAGCACCAGGCTGATGACCAGAATGTTGCGTGTCACACGCGTGCGCGATCCGCTGCGCGCCTCCGTGTCCGTCACATGGGTGACGACCTCGCCATCTTCCTGTTCCTTGTGCATCGCGTCTCTCCTTCAAAGGGAGACAACAGGAGGCGGCGGCGCGAGTTCCAGATCACTCCTCCTCGCCATCGGCCAGCACCCGCATCGCCGCACCGTCCAGATCATCATATTGACCGCTGCGCAATGCCAGGAAGAAGGCGCCCAGCGCCACCAGTCCGCAAAGCAGTGCGATGGGGATAAGGAGGACGAGACCGGTCATTTGGCGCCCCCGTTGAGGCGCAGGGCATTGGCGACGACAATCAGCGAGGACAAGGACATGGCCACCGCAGCCACCAGAGGAGTCACCTTGCCGGCGATCGCCAGCGGCACCGCCAAAATATTATAGCCAATGGCGAGGCCGAAATTCTGCTTCACAACGCGCACCGTGCGCCGCGCCACACGCAGCGTAATGACGATGGGCGCCAAACGGTCGCCAAGGAAAACGGCATCTGCCGTCAGTTGACTCGCGTCGCTCGCAGATGCCGGCGCCATGCTGGCATGGCCCGCCGCCAGCGCCGGACCGTCATTCAGCCCGTCACCTATCATCAATATCTTCGGCCCCCTGCGCGTCAGCCGCTCGATCAGAGCCAGCTTGTCGGCCGGGCGCAAATGGCCGATCGCCGTCATACCGGTGGCTCGCGCCACCTCCTCCAGTGCTTCGGGCCGGTCGCCGCTGGCGATCAGCGTCGTCAGTCCTTCCGCGCGCAAGGAAGCCACGGCTGCAACCGCATCAGGCCGCAATGCATCGGTAAAGCGCAACAGGGTCGCATGGCCGCCACGCCGATATTCGCTGGCCAGCCCGAACAGGGCAATCAGGCTGCGCGGCCGGGCCAGCGATACCGGGTCGCCGTCGAAACGGGCGAACATACCCTCTCCTGCAACCTCGCGCATATCCGCGATCATAGCCGCCTCGGTTCCGTCCAGCGCCTGCCGTAATGCGTTGCTGAGCGGGTGGCGACTGGCGCGGGCCAGCGCCAGCACTATCGCCTTGTCCTCATCGCCCAGTTGGTCAAGATCGCGCGGCACCGGCCGCCCCAGCGTCAGCGTGCCGGTCTTGTCGAACACCACTTCATCGACCTCTGCCAGCCGTTCCAGCGCCGATCCGTCCTTCACCAGCACCCCGCGCCGCATCAACGCGCCGCAGGCCACGAC
>JAGVJS010000221.1 GCA_020051025.1 Sphingobium sp.
ATCCGGGTCGCCGTATCTTCAGCGCAGCAGAGGCATGGCGGCGCACCGGCCCGCAACTGGGACTGGCAGCCGAGAGCCGCAGCCGACTGCGGCAGATGCGGGCCGTCCAGAATCGTCAATGTTTTGGTCAGTTGCGCGGCGATGGCGCGGAAGCGGTGATGCAGCGGGCCTGCGCCGACTATGCGCAGTTGGCAAGCGACGTGCTGACCGCATTCAGGACCAAGCGGATGGGCACAGCCGTGGCGCTGATGTGGCAATCATGAGAAAATAACGGCATGAAAATTGTCCATGCGGCCGCTATCTCTACGGCCGCATGGCGCTGGGCTGGCAAGGATGATCGGACCGGCGCGGCATGTCGCCGTGTCGATCCATCGGGAGGCTGGTCAGCCCGCGCACCAGTCGATCGGATCGTGGGACCAGGGTTTCACATAGCCCTTGAGAATCATTAACTGGCCGAGCGAAACATTGTCGCGCAGCAGGATACGGGCCGAGGGGTCGGCATCGGCGGGATCGGGCTGCGCTTCAAACGCACCGCCATTCATCATCGTCAGCAGGGCTGCGCGCCCCTTGCGCGCGTGCGCCGCTTCCAGAGGGCATTTCGCATCAGTCTCGCTGGGCGCGCTGATATCGGAGAGATGGTAGCGGCGACCGCGCCAGGCATAGGCGTCGGTGGCAAGGACGCAGGCATCGCCCTTAATATCGTCGCACAGGGTGAATTCGTCGGAAATGCTGGTCGGCATGATTGCCGTCTTGCTGGAAACGCCAGCGGCGGGGAGAATTGGCAAGACTAGCAGCGCGCCGCCGACCGCGAGAGCCAGTGCGATCAGAAGCAAGCCGATCGGCACTACCCGTGCCCGATTTTCCTGCTTTTCATTCAACCAGCTATCCGTTTCGTCCGGGCGTCGATCGCCGACGTCGTAGAGGTTCCGTGCCATGTTCCGTCCCAATTGGAGCGGATCGTTTACCATCGCTTATGGAAAATTTCGGTTAACCAGACGGTGCGGGCCAGGCAGGCTCGTGCCGCTTGACGGACTGGGCGGGCCATGGTGAAGTTGGCAGGCTGTAGCAAGGGAGGCGGCGTGAGCGACATCTGGCTGTATGACGAGCATCCTGCGATGTTTCGGGCCCATCCTTTCCTGTTCCTTTTGCTGCTGGCGTCGGTGGTAGGCATCATTGCGATCGGCATCTGGTGGGTATTGCACAAGGGCGAGCGGCTGGCGCTGAGCGAGCGGGAGGTGCTGATGGAGCGCGGGCTGCTGGCCAAGCAACGGACCGAGATTGCGCTGACCAGCATAAGGTCGGTACGCATCACTCAAACGCTGGGCCAGCGTATCTTTGGCGTGGGTCATGTCGAACTGTTCAGCGCGGGTGACATGGCTGAAATTGCGATCAAAAATATGCCGCGACCTGACCGCATCCGAGCGATCGCCGCCGCGCGCAACGTCGATCTGTTGCCGCAACGATAGCGGGAAAGGCAGGGTTATTCGTTCAGGTCCTTGACTTGGGCCGATTAATTCAAACGATAGGGCTAACAAGGGAGGGGCCGAAGAGCCTCATATTCGCAAGAGGACGCCATGTCAGGAACGTCCGTTCACAAAAGGGTGAACGGCGGAAAAAAGGGGGTCGTCCATGGTAGGCTTGCGAGTGATGCCGTCTTTATCGGATCTGTCGGCGGAGCAGCGCGCCGATATAAGGCAGGCCTGCGGTTTTGCCTGTGTCCGCTGCGGCGTGACCATCTATCGCTATCTGGGGCTGCCGGATGGGCCAGGGGCGACTTTGCTCTGTCCGACGTGCCATGGGTTGGTCGAGGAGGGGCGGCTGACCGCCACCCAGGTGCAAAGCTTTCATGCCAATCCGGTCGTGCGCCAGCGTCATTTTGCGCGCGATCGGCTGCCCTTTTCGCCAGAGTTGCCGCAATTGATCGTGGGGGGATCGCGGCTGCTGCGCGATACGCCGATCCCGATCACGCTGGAGGGCGAGCCGGTCCTGATCTTTGCGCCGCCGCGCCGGATCAACGGGGCGACGCGGATCAGTGTGCGGCTGGGGTCGCCAGATGGCGTTGCGACCCAGATCATCGATGGCAATGAATGGAAGCCGACCGACGGCAGCTGGCATTTCCTGCTGCGCGGAGACCGCTACAGCATGATGGCGGCGCGGGGGGACGGGCTGGCGGTGTTGCGCATCGTGGCGCGCAACCGGATCGCGGTGGAACATTTGCGCACCTCGATCAACGGCCGCCGGCTGGAGGTGACGCCCGACTGGCTGGAGATCGACGGCAAGCGCTATGTCGATAAGATCGGCAGCGGGACGCTGATCGGGCTGGAACTTTAGGGTCGCGGGCGCTGCCGGCGGCGGAACTCCAGCCCGATGGGGTGCAGGATACCGTCGGGGCGAACCCGGACGCGGACCAGCCCCTGGACATCGGGATCAGCCAGTTTGCGGGAGAGGACCAGCGCCTCCGACTGCGAGGCATAGAAGATGCCGCTGTCGAGGCCGCGTATCTCGCGCCTTGTCCCCAGCGTGCCGCGCAGGACGATGGCGCACTCCTTCTCCACGGCTGGATCGGGGCTGCCAGGCAGGGGCCAGGCCGCGCGAATATTGGGCGCGCTGCCGATGATGCAGAGCGCGTCAGCAGCGCCGGGCGTCACGGCGCTCTCCGTCTGCTGCCGCGGTGATGTCGGCCAGTCGTAGCGATATTGGACATAATGGCCGCGCAGCAGGTCGCGTGGGTCATAACCCTGGATCGGGACCAGCCAGTCCTGCCCCTGTTGCGCCTGATGATGGGTGACCGCCCAGCTGATGGCCAAGGCGGCGATTGGCAGCATCAGCGCCGCTGCGAGGGTCAGGCGGGTGCCACGGGGCGTCATGCCGCGTCTCCCCGCGCCGGGGCGTAGCGGCGCGACAGGCGGATCGTCATCCAGGCGACGGCCATGGCGAACAGGCCGGACAGGATCAGGCTGACGCCGCTGCCCAGCAGGTCGTCGTTCAACTCGAAGCTCAGTATGATGATGCGCAGCGCCACCATCGCCACGCCAAGCTGGAACAGGCGGCGCCAGCCGGCATGGACGGCGGCGGCGG
>JAGVJS010000060.1 GCA_020051025.1 Sphingobium sp.
GCTGGGGGCCGCGCAGCCACAGGCGGATCGTGCGCCCACCTGCAAACAGGACGGCGTGGGTGCCGTCCTCGGCTTGCCCAAGCTGCCGGAGGCCAGGCAGCGCATGCAGCGCCGGGAAATCAGGCCCTGGGTCGATGATCACGACGCAAGCGGCAACCGCCGGATCCCACAGCGCGGGATCATCGCGGGGCGACCGGTCAGGATCGATGGGGAAAGCGAAGGCCCCATGACCGGGCAAAGTCCTCCTTTGCTCGGGCAACGGTGGTCGTATTGAGGGCGGCATGGCCGCGGCGATAGGCGGGCGCGCGCGACAGGAAGCGCTGCGCATAATCGCACCGGTCCTGCCCGCTTCTCGCTTCGACCTTGGCCATCCGCCCGGCTCCCTTCGCCAGGCAAGGCTGGCGGCTGGCGGGCCGGGCGGAAGTCCTCGCCTGCGGACAAGCCTGTCCGCCAAGGGGGACAGGCTTGCCGGGCGGCCAATCGATCGACGCCCCGCGCGAGCGGGGTGCCGGTTCGTCAGCGCGACCAGATGAGCGTGTAGCTCTCGCCGTCGTCGGCGGCGACCAGGCTTGCGTAGATCGGTGCCGGGAAGCTGGGGTCGTCGAGCTTGCAGCTCATATAGTCCGAACCTGCAGCCGACGTCTTGGCCCAGGCGGCACCGAATTCGACTGTGCCGGCGAAAAGGCGGAAGTCGGGTGCCTTGTCATTGTCCTTGGCGCTTGGGCGGATGCTGGTCTTGACGTTGAGGGTGAGCGACTTGATCGTGCCGGTGAAGCCGTCCGAGGTCTTGGTGAAGATGCCGATGATTGCCATGATGTTCACTCCTGTCTTCGAGCCCGCGCCTATCGCGGCCTCGATGGGCATCACGGGACCGGGGCGACCGGCGGCGCACCTGCAAGGCCGCAGCGTGAGCGCAGGACCGGGCGGGCGCGGCTATTTTGCTTCGCGATGCAAAGTCGGCATGGCCGACGGCGGACAATAGCCGCGCCCGCCCGGTTGCGACCCAGCCGGTCGAGGCGCAGCCTTCCCGGTCATATGGGCCATCGAACGCAGGCCGTGTTGGCCGGGCGTTGACGGGAAAGGGCAGTGCGTGGCGATCTACTCGCTGTTGCCGGATTGAAGGCGCTTCATCCGTTGCCGTGAAAATCTGCAGTTCATTAGCTGAAAATCACGCAGGAGGGGGGATCGCCCGGACCAAGGCCATCCCTGCAATTGAGCCCGGCCTCGACTGTCGTTATGAGAACCTAATGGCCCGCGTGGATCAGACCGATCTCCGTATGCGGATCGTCATCGACCGGCCCGTGATCGGCGCGATGCACAGCCTGCAGTCCGGTAACGAGGCTGTCCTCGATCCCCAATATTCGAAAAACCGGCGAACCGCTGGCTTTCAATTTTTCCGTTCGCATAGCCCCCGGGCCTAAATTCTTCGGCGATCATGTCCGTCGCGAAGGCCCGACCCGCCGCTTCGCCTATATTCGCATCGGGCAGTTGGCGGGTGACGCTGCATCGCCCTGGTCGCGGCGGATGAAGATCGACATCCACGACATAGACGCAGATTTGCTCGACCGGGCCGCGCGCGAAGGGCGCGTTCTCGAAACAAGGGTGACCGGCACCGGCGCGGATGGCACAGCTGCCTGCGCAACGCTGCGGCCGGTCGCACGTCGGCTGATCTGATCCTTTGGCAGGGCGCAGACCGCGCCGGTGCCGATCACCCGGCCGACTCGGCCAAGCCAATTCTGCGGCATTATAGCTTTGGGCGGATGCGACTTTGCGTACATACGGACATCCGCACATGCGCTTTTCCTTATTGGCACAAAGGCAGAGCCGGGACGCTTGTCGCGCGTCCCGGCGAAAATGACCCCTCATCGCATCTGCGCGAAGGCCTGGGATGCCGCCTGGCCGCAAGCGAAGGTCCGGCAGCAGAGCATGCCATGGGCATTGCCGTCGCCATCGACTATGAAGGTCCCCACGAACCAGCACCCATCCAGAAAGCCGGTGGCGACGATCCGGTCGAGTTCCAGATCCTCCTCCTGAGCGAGATAGGCGCCGATCCAGCGCTCTGAAGCCCGTGCATCCCAGCGGATATCCGTTTCCTCGGCTTCCAGGAACCGGGCGGCCAGAGCCGCACCCGCGCCGCGCCCGAATTCCACTTCCAGGCCGGACTTCAAGGCTGCCATCACGCGATCTGTTGCCAGGGCAATGGGCTGAACCATGGTCATGAGAAAGTCTCCTTATGCTGTGCATCCCCAAAATCGAGGACCGGCAGGGAGAGACGGGCGCCGGAAGGCTGTCAGGGCCGCCGGGCATGGCCCGACGCCGCGCAGCGGGCGCATGGGGGAACCGATTTGCGTAAGCCAAATTGGGGGAAACCGGCGAGCCTTGAAAGCCGCGCCGCCGCCCGTCACCATGGGAAGACCTCGACACGCGCCCCTCCACCATCCGCGAGACAGGCAAACGCTGCGGCCATATCCTTCTCGCCGCCATCGCGGCGGCCGGGCCGTCGCCGTCGAGACGGCCGCAACAGTTTTCTTGGCAAAGAACAGCGCCAACCAACCGACCAGTCGCGCGCGACAGGTCGGTTGGTCATGATGGCGTGGTATGCCCCGCGCCAGAAGGCGCGGGGCCTCCGGGTCAGGCGTCCGGGTTCCAGATGAGGGCGTAGCTGTCCTCGTCGTCCTGGCCCGCGGCGCGACCGAGATTGGCGTAGAGGGTGCGGGGGCCAAGTTCCGGCGCGGCCATGGCGATGCGGATATATTCGCGACCCGATACCTCGCCAGTGCGGATCCATCCGCCGCCAAGCTCGGTGCCGTTGGAGAGAACCCTGTAGTCGGGCTGCTCGCCGGTCTTGCCCTTGTTGGGGATGATTTCGATGTCGGCGCGGACCGCGAGGGTCTTGAGGACGCCCTTGAAACCGCCATTGTCGAGCCGCTGGACATAACCGATGGAAGCCATTGCCATTCTCCTTCTTGTCGCCCCCGGCCAATCCGCTGGGCGTGCGGACCGTCCGGCAGCGCGCGGGGTCGCCTGAACCGCAGGCCGCAGCGATCAGCGAAGGACCGGAGGAGCTGGTGCTATTTGGGAGCGTAGCGGCCGCGAGGAGCCGGAACGGCGGGGAAATAGCAGCGGAACGATGGTTTCAGGCGGCGCAGCTGCGCTGCCAGGTCAACGCATCAAGCCCAAGGCGATGGGCGGCGCGTGCCACAGGAGAATAGGCATGCGGTTGGCGATGTCCCCCTGCGATCGACATGGGTCAAGGAAAGCAGGCAACCACAGCGCGCGACATCGTTTTGCCGATCGGGGCAAGAGCGGCAGCCATGCTGTAGCGACCTGAATCTCACGGTGCCTGCCAGGGCAATGCAAAGGGTACGGCCAGGTTGATGTGGAAAAGGATCATCCCGCTCGCCTTGGTCGGTTATCAGGACCAGGACCGTAGCGGCGGCAGGGCGAAACGGGTCATGGCGAACAAGGGTAGGATCGCGGCATCGCTGCCGAGAGTCTGTGCCACCTGACGGCCGATCACGACATCATCACCCTCGGCGGCACCAGAAAGCTGTGTCTCCCTTGTGCCCTGGAACAGGACAGGTTTCCGGTCGGGGGCGCCCAAGCAGCCACCCAGCGCACGAACCGCAGATGAAGGGCGGCGCAAAAGACGCCGTGCGCCTCCAGACGCCCCCAATGCCACGTTGCGCGCGCAGGGTGTCAGTGCCGCATCCATCTGAAGACGTGTGACATCGAACAAGGGGCATTCCATTGGAAGGACAGCCTGTGTGCAATCATGAGATCGGCAAGCGCGTCCCGCTGGCTGGCAAATTGCTGCCAAGGGTTAGCCAAACAAAGGCACCGTCCGCCTACCTGGTCTGCTCCTTGTCGCCGCGCGCCCGCCCTTTTGGGTGGGCGCGCGGCCCGAAATTCAAGGTGGCATGGGTAAGCGGGCGACGGCTTAGATGCCGCCGCCCGCAGGGGATCATGCCGCAAGGCGGTCGGCATCGTCCTCTTCATCTAAAGGATGCATGGCCTGCGCTTCGACGGGAAGGCCCAGGACTGCGCCGGGGGTGGTCGGGTCCGGCTCATCATCGCCCGGCGTCGTCCGGTCGATAGGACGATCCGCCTGCGCTATGGCATGGGCCGCGACCGTACCCACGCCGCCACGAGAGGTGTAAGCGGTGGGAGGAAAGGTCATCCATCGTGGTACCCATTGGTCCCGCTTTGTGCGCCCGTTGGTGCCGTCCAGATGATCGCGCACAATCTGCTTGAGAGTCTTGGCCTTCTCGCCTCTGTTGGCATCGGCCACGCTCTGGCCTGCGACGTCCGCGACGATATGCAACAGCACGTCGCGGTCGCGCAAAATGCTGAAAAACGCATCGTCCGCCGACCACCAGCCGGTCATATCGACGCCGACATGCAACCCGACCGCTTCGACAGCGGCGCTCCCGCTGGCCAGTGCTTCGCCCATCACGATGGTGACGATTTCCATGATGACGGCATCGGGAAGTTCGATCAGCCTCGCAAACAGGCCGGAAATGCCCTGCCGGGAGTCACGTGCCTCCCAAGCAGCCTCACCACTGCCGCCGATCACGGTCGGTTCTTCATCTAAGAATCCAAGCGTGGCCAGCACCGCGCGGCGGCGTTCGTCAAAAACGGCTTCGGCGGGCGCATTATCAAGGCTCTCGCGCACATCCTCATTGCGGCTGGTCTGCGGTTCCGGCCTGATCGACCACAAATGCGAGCCGACGATGGCATGGGCGACCATCAAGCGGAGTGCGATGCCCGGAGACCCCAGAAGACTTGCGCGCACGGCGGCATGACGATGCAGATCGATATAGGTCTGCATGGTCGAAGTGATTTCGGGCCTTGCGACCGGCTGCCCTGACCCGATGGCCTGCGCTTTGGCGATGCGACCGGCCTCTTTGCGGCTGACATAGCCTTCATGGAAGGTCACTTCGCCATTGACACGGACATCGACATAGACGCGCCCTCCCTTGCGCTTGCCTGCCTTCTCATATTCCCATGTCGAGAAATGTTCGGACGGCGGCACGATCACGACATCGGCCCATCCATCGTCCAGATAGGTTTCGCGCCGGGCGTCGATGGCAGCGTTCTGGGCATTCCAGAACGCATCGCCGTCCGCAAAATAGCAGTCGTCGCCGAACAGGTCGGCTATGGTCGCTAGCCCGCTGGCCTCGACATCGAACAGCGCATATTTCGCACCGATCGACTGCCCGCCCAGCAGCCACGCCTTCAACTGGTGACCGGTCGGCACATAGGTGTCGGGATCATCGGCCAGCGCCAGCCACGCCTTTTGCTGACTTTTTGACGCAAGGGTCAGGTGCCGCACGGTGGCACGATCGATTTCCTCGCGCGCATACATCTGACGGATGCGCGGCAACAGGTTGCCCAGCGCCAGCACGCGCTTGATGGTGAGTTCGGGCAGGCCGAAGGTCATAGCGATATCGTCGAGCTTGCGGCCTTCCTTGACCAGCCGGGTGAAGCTTTCCCATTGGGTGACCTCGTCTGGGTCGAGCCGCGCCATATTCTCGATCAGGGAGGCCTCGACGGCATCGGCATCGTCGCCCTCGTCGAGAATGGCGCAGGGCAGCAGCGCGGTTTCGCCGTCATCCTCGCCCGTCGCGCGTCGTTCGGCGGCAACGATCTGCGCGGCATGGAAGCGGCGGCTTCCCGCGATGATCTCGAACGCATCGGGCGCGCACCCTTCGACAGGCTCAGGACAGGGATTGGGCCGCACGATTACCGGCTGGATGACGCCCCGCTTGCGCACGGTGGGCAAAATGTCGGACACGTCGGGAGCCTTTTTGGCGTAGCGCATATTGGCTTTGCTGACGGAAAGCTTGGCAAGAGGGATAAAATCGAGTTTCATGGGTGTCACTCCTTGTGAGTGCCGGTCCGTCGCTTTTGAATCGGTTGGCGGACCGGCTTTGCTTTGCGGCGATACGCGCCGCGCGTCATCCGTCGGTCCTAAGCGGTGGGATCGGCTGGAAGGTCGGGAACAGCGTCGGGTGCGAGACCGCCCAAAAGCTGCTCGGCATGGATGATCGAACCGGCCCGTCGCGCCATGCCGCTCCACCGCGAAAGCGGATGGGGGGTGGAAAAGTCCAGATCCCGTTCGATTCCCATGCCGAACGGCAATCGAACGCTACTGATTTCCGCCAACGAGAAAGTGCCCATTTCGGGGCATCCAAACCCCAGATCGGCAAGGCCGAACAATATGTCGTCATCGCCATAAAGTTCGGTCGCCAGCCATGTGCCCGCGCCCAGCGGATTGAAGAATTTGACGACCGGGACGGGATCAAAGCGCATGTCCCGCGCCTGCGCGGCGAGGCTGTTTATGGCATTGGCGCGCAGCGCATAGCGAAGGTCGGGGGTCAGGAGGATCATGCCGCCCTCCGGTCCAGCGCAGGCGCTTGGCCCTGCGTCTGTTCACATGGCGCTTGCCCGGCCCTATACCTGTCCCGACTTACGTCGCCGCGCCCGCGAGTGTTGCTGGTGTCATCGGCCTGCCCGGCGTCGGGCAAGCGCGACAGCAGCCAGTCGGCGGCCTTGCTGGCCGCGCCTGCGGCGCGGAAGATGGCGCGATTATCTTCGCGCAACACCTCCAGCCACGATCCGATATAGTCGGCGTGACGCACGGTTGGCACGATGCCAAGGGATGCGCAAAGAAAAGCCGATCCCATTTCGGCGATCAGTTCCTCGCGGGCATAGTCCTTGCTGCCAAAGCTGTTGGTCAGATTGCGGTCGAGACGCGAGGCATGACCTGTCGCATGGGTCAGTTCGTGCAGGCAGGTCCGATAAAAATTGATCTGGTCGAAAAAGGCCGGTTGCGGCGGCACAGCGACGAAGTCCTGGCTCGGCACATAATAGGCTTTGTCGCCACCTATACGGAAATCGACGCCGCTGGCCCCTATCAGTTCCTCGGCAACCGGCACGATTTCCCGTTCGGGCAGAGGCGCAGGTTCGGCGGCTAGGCCGGGTCGCAGCCCTTCACATTGCGAAACGTTGAAAACGGTAAAACGCTTGAGGAAAGCCACGGACTTGGCATCGCCGCCCGTTTCGCGCGCTTTCTCTCTCTCCGCTTCTGGGGTGAAGCGATCGGCATAGACGACAGTCGTGCCCTGTTCGCCCTTGCGGACACATCCGCCTGCATCCCGCGCCTGCTTGAAGGTCAGCCAGCTTTGCGACGGAAAGCCTTTTTCCATAACCACGCCCCACAAAATCAGCACATTCACGCCGGAATAATTGCGGGCAGTGAGCGCATTGCGCGGCAGTCCGGGAGCAAGGCCGCCAAGGCTTGGGTCCGCGCTGGATGCCCAAGGCTGGACCCACGGAATGCGTCCAGCCTCCAATTGTGCGATGATCTTGGCGGTCACCTCGTCATAGAGGTTGATCCGTTCGGGCTGCGCCGCATCGGCACCGTGCGGGCCGCGCGCGCGACCTGAGGCATATCGAGCCATGTCCTGTCCTCCAGCCTGCCCAAAAACATGAGGCTCCCCGGAAGACCCCATGGGTTGGGGCAGGTCAGTCCACACGCTCGACACCAAATCTCGCGTGCCTGACCCCGGAGAGGGGGTTGGGCGGCAGGTGCGACTGGAGA
>JAGVJS010000104.1 GCA_020051025.1 Sphingobium sp.
GTTGCCGCGCGGATAGCGCAGGGCGATCGGGCCGCTGTCATGCAGGGCGCAGGTGTGGACCATATGGACCAGTTCAGCCTCGTCCGCCGCCGCCATCACCACCATGTTGGGCAGGGTGGCGAGATAGGTGACGTCGAAGCTGCCGGCATGGGTCGACCCGTCGGCGCCGACCAGCCCGGCGCGGTCGATAGCGAAGCGGACGGGGAGATTCTGGATCGCCACGTCATGCACGACCTGATCGTAAGCGCGTTGCAGGAAGGTCGAGTAAATGGCGCAGAAGGGGCGCATCCCTTCCGCCGCGAGGCCCGCGGCGAAGGTGACGGCATGTTGTTCGGCGATGCCGACGTCGAACAGGCGGTCAGGGAAGGCCAGTTCGAACTTGTCGAGGCCGGTGCCGGACGGCATGGCGGCGGTGATGGCGCAGACGGTGGGGTCGCGCTGGGCTTCGGCGATCAGCGCCTGGGCGAAGACACTGGTGTAGCTGGGCGGTCCGGGCGGTGCCTTGGCCTGGGTGCCGGTGATGACGTCGAATTTCTGGACGCCATGATATTTGTCGGCGGCGGCTTCGGCCGGGGCATAGCCCTTGCCCTTTTGCGTGACGACATGGACCAGGCATGGTCCTTCGGCCGCGTCGCGGACATTTTCGAGGACCGGGATCAGCTGGTCGAGATTATGGCCGTCGACGGGGCCGACATAATAGAAGCCCAGTTCCTCGAACAGGGTGCCGCCCATGGCCATGCCGCGGGCAAACTCGTCCGTCTTGCGCGCGGCATTGTGGAGCGGGCGGGGCAGTTTGCGGGCGAGTCGCTTGGCGAGGTCGCGCAGGCCGAGAAATTCGCGGCTGGAGACGAGGCGGGCGAGATAGGCGGAGAGACCGCCGACCGGCGGCGCGATCGACATGTCATTGTCGTTCAGGATGACGACAAGGCGGTTGCCGGCGGCGCGGGCGTTGTTCATCGCCTCATAGGCCATGCCGGCCGACATGGCGCCGTCACCGATGACGGCGATGCCCTTGCCGGGGCGATCCTGCATCTTGTTGGCGACGGCGAAACCCAGCGCCGCGCTGATCGAGGTGGAGCTGTGCGCCGCGCCGAAGGGGTCGAACTCGCTTTCGGCGCGCTTGGTGAAGCCGGAAAGGCCGCCGCCCTGACGCAGGGTGCGGATGCGGTCGCGCCGGCCAGTCAGTATCTTGTGCGGATAGCATTGATGGCCCACGTCCCAGACCAGCTTGTCATTGGGCGTGTCGAACACATAGTGGATCGCGGTGGTCAGTTCGACCACGCCGAGACCCGACCCCAGATGGCCGCCGGTGACGCCGACGGCCGAGATCACTTCCTGCCGCAGCTCATCGGCCAGCTGGCGCAGCTGTTCGGGCTTGAGGGCGCGCAGGTCCGACGGCCAGACGACCTGATCGAGGAGCGGGGTTTGCGGGCGATCATTCATGAAAGACATAGACTCCCGAGGCCCTAGCGCCGTTCCGGATCAAAGCAAGGGCCGCTAGGCCGTTCCGCACGCAAGCGCAACGGTCCATCAGGCCGCGCATTTTGCGCAGAGGCCCAGAATTTCGATGACCGGGCGTTCCGGGTTGAAGCCTTCCTGCTTGGCGACGGCGCGGACCTGATTGGTCACCTTGTCGTCATCGACATGGGTGGCCTGCTTGCAATTGCGGCACACCAGGAAAATGCAGTCATGGTGACAGCCCGGATGCGCGTTGGCGATGTAGGCGTTGGCGCTTTCGACGCGCATGGCGATGTTGTTGGTCACGAACAGGTCGAGGATGCGGTAGACGCTGTTGGGCGCGACCCGCTTGCCGCGCGCCTTCGACACGGTGTCGGCAATGTCATAGGCTGATGCCGGCCGTTCTTCGGCCGCGAGCGCGTCGAAGATGGCGGCGCGCATCGGCGTCCATTGCTCATTCTGCGCCTCCAGCGTGGTGCGGGCGGCGTCGGCGAGATTGGTGCCGGTGGGTTCGTGATGATGATGGTGGTCGGCCATGGGATCAATCTAGGCTTGCAGTGGTGAAGGAGCAAGGCCGCAGCTTAACGCTGCGCAAAGGCCCATGCGGCCCAGAGCCAGCCCGCGATCATCAGCGTGCCGCCGATCGGCGTGACGGCGCCCAGCCATTTGGGGCCGCCCAGCGCCATGACGTAGAGGCTGACGGCAAATATCGCTGCGCCGATGAGTAGCAGGATGGCCGCGCCGCGGGTGACGCCCATGATGGTGATGGCCGCGACGGCATGGATCAACTGGTAGAGGCCGCCGGTGCGCAGCCACTCGGCCGCTTTCGGGGCCGTCACCCCATGGGCGCCGAACGCGCCCGCGCCGATGGCAAGGGCCGCCGACAGGCAGGCCAGTATCGCGATCATGCTTCTTCTCCATCCCCTCTGCTGAGCAGACGCATGGCCTTACCGGGGCGGAACATCAAGTCCTTGGCCGCGAGCAGATTGCCATGTTCGATCTGGAGGGCGAGGCGATCGGCGTCATTCTGGCGATATTGGCGCTCGACCTCCTCGACTTCCTCGTCAGGGACGCCCAGCGCCTGCATCGCCTGTACGCCCATGCAGATGGCCGATTCATAGACTTCGCGGACGGTGCCGGCGAGGTCCATGTCCTGCAAGTCCAGCAATTGCCGTCGGTCGAAGACGCGGACCATGAGCGCGGCCTGCGGGAAGGCTTCGGCGATCGGCTGGAGCGCGCGCGAATCGAGCGCGGGGTCGTCGATACAGAAGGCGATGAGGCGGGCCTCTTCGGCGCCGGCGCGGTGGAGCAGGTCCATGCGGGTGCCGTCGCCATAATAGACCTTCATGTCGAAGCGGCTCGACACCTCGATCTGGGCGGGCTTCTTGTCGATCAGGGTGACGCCGAAGCCATGGCCCATCAGCATCTGCGCCACGGTCTGGCCGAAGCGGCCATAGCCCACGATGATGGCGGAGCCGCGCGGCGCATCCTCCGGTCCCGGCAGGGCTTGATGGTCCCTGGGCTTTGCAAATTCGAAGCGGCGGGCGAAGAGCATCAGGAAGGGCGTCGTCGCCATGGAGAAGGTGACGATGGCGCTGAACAGGCTGGCGGCCTGCGGCGCGATGAGCAGCGCGTTCTGCGCCTGAGCGAAGAGGACGAAGCCGAATTCGCCGCCCTGGCTGAGCAGGAGGCCA
>JAGVJS010000052.1 GCA_020051025.1 Sphingobium sp.
AGGCGCGCGGCGCCGAACTCAACACCATCCTCGCGAAAACCCGGCCGATCATGCGCGATGCGCCGATCACGGCGCAGCCGGAAATGCCGCCGTCGCAGGTCGCCGAATTCCGCCGCATGATGGATCTGGCGCTCCAGCCGGTCGACAGCTGGAACGGCTTCTCGCGCGAGGATACCTGGCAGGATGGCGCGCTACGCTATCAGATCTGCACCATGTCCTGGAATCTGGCGCTGGGCCAATATACCCGCCTGCCGGCCTTCCATGGCTATCTGAATAGCGCGCAGGAAAATCTGATCGCCAAGCATATCCACCGCAACACCTGGAACTATTGGTATTGGGAAAGCATCTGGGGCAATTTCAAGGTCGAGAAGAACCCGGTCACGACCGACAATATCATGTTGTCGGGCTTCCTGGGCGTCTCGCTCGGCCTGTTCGAAACAGCGAGCGGTACATCGCCTTTCGCGGCGCCCGGCGCGCTGACCTTCCGCTTCGATGAAAAGACCGCCTTTCCCTACAGCCATGAAACCATGCTGGAAGAGGTGGTAAAGAATTTCAAACGCTATGATCTGGGCTGGTTCCCCTGTGAACCGCGCTGGATCTATTCCATGTGCAACCTCGTCGGCCGCACCGCTTTGTCGCTGCATGATGCGCGCCACGGCACCGACATGATCGCCCGCGTCGGCGACCGGTTCGACCGCACGATGGAAGAGGAAATGATGATGGCCGATGGCCGCATCAAGGTCTGCACATCGTCTCCCTTCGGCTTTCAGGTGCCGAGCCTGTCCGGTCTGTTCGGCGAGACATGGGGCGTGCGCTTCATGACCCCTTATGATCCCGCTGGTGCGGAGCGCCTCTGGGAAGTGATGAAGCAGGATTTCATCAGCGTGAAGCCCGACGGATCGCTCGACTTCCGCCTGCTGCCGCTGGGCTGGGACACGCGCAAACCGGCTGATTTCTCCCGCTGGCCCGAACTCAACCCTCTGATGGTGACGCTCTGGGCGGCGCAGGAAATGGGCGACGACCGCATCGTCGAAGCGACGGTGAAAGCGATCGACCAGCGATCGGGCGACGGCGTGGCCGCCTCGCAAAGCTGGGGCGCGCGCAACACCATCCGCGACATGGTGAACCGGGGCTTGCCCGAAGCCTGGGCGAAGGGGCCGATCCTGGCCGATGCCGTCTATCCCGATGTGATCGTCGGCCGGGCGGTGACGGACGGGACGGCGCTGGAACTGGTGCTGCATCCGGGCGCGGGAACGGTGCGGAGCGACATCGGCCTCGACCGGCTGGTGCCGGGCCGCAGCTATCGCATCATCGAAACGGACGAACGCTTCACTGCCGGTATCGATGGCAAGGCGCGACTGACGGTGACGCTTGCCGGCCGCACGCCACTGACGATCGTGCCGGTGGCCTGACATGGCCTGCTGCCTCATCGCCGCTTTTCTGGTCGCTCAGGCGATGGCGATGCTGCGGCGCTGGGCGGTGTTTTGGGGCCTGATGCCGGTGCCGGAAGGGGAGGTGGCCGACACCATCTTCACACGCATCGCCGCTTTCCTGCGGAGGCCGCGGGTGCGGATGGCGGTGGTGGCGCTGCTGCTGGTGGAACTGGCTGGCGTGGGCATCTGGCTCTATCGCGACCATGGCACCCATATCGCCCAACTCGCCGATATCGGCTGGTCCCGCCTGCATGGCCAGCATGTCGTCTACGCAGATATGTGTGGCATGAACGGCGAACAGAGCGTGCGGCTTATAATCGACGCCGACGGCACACGCCATCGCACCATCAGCGGATAGGCGAGGGGAAGCCATGAGGGAATTTTCGGGCAAGACCGCCATTATCACCGGCGGTTCCAGAGGCATCGGCCTCGCCGTCGCGACGTTACTGGTGGAGCGTGGCGCGAAGTTGGTTCTGGTAGGCCGGGATGCAACGGCTCTGTCCACGGCGGTGGAGGTACTCGGCGAAGCCGCCACCTTGATCGCCGGCGACATAGCACAGGCCGACACGGCGACCCGCGCCGTCGCCAGAGCGATTGACCATGGCGGCGGCCTCGACATTCTCGCCAACATCGCCGGCATCTTTCCGACTGCGTTGATCGAGGAGACGAGTGACGCCCTCTATGCCGACACGATCGCCGCCAACCTCACTGGCACCATGACCTTCTGCCGCGCGGCCTTTCCGGTCCTGCGGGAACGGGGCGGAGCGATCGTCAACATGTCCTCCACCGCCGCCCGCTTCCCGACGCCCGGCCTGTCCGTCTATGCCGCCGCCAAGGCGGGGGTAGAGGCCTTCACCCGCACGCTGGCGGTCGAAGGTGCACCCCATATCCGCGTCAACGCCGTCTCTGCCGGCCCGACCCGCACAGAGACGGTCGATGCACTCATGGCGTCCGACACGACCGGCGCGGTGGCGGCCGTAACCGGCGCGCTGCCGCTACGCCGCCTCGCCGAAACCAGCGAGATAGCCGAAGCGATCCTCTTCCTCGCCTCGCCCCGCGCCAGCTTCATCACCGGCCAGATCTTGCACGCCAATGGCGGCGGGCTGATGGCCTGACGCCGATCAGGGCCAGTAGCGCGCCCGCACGATCCGCTTGAGCAGCTTGCCATTGGGGTGACGCGGCAGGTTCGGGTCGAAATCGATCTGACGTGGCAATTTGATCCGCCCGATCCGCCCCGCCAGATGCGCCAGCAATTCCTCCGCCAGCGTGGGGCCGGCATCCTCCCATCGCGCCGGCTCGACTACCGCCACCACGCGCTCGCCCATTTCCGGGTCCGGCGCGCCGATGATCGCGACGTCCGCCACCTTGGGATGGGTAATCAGGGCATCCTCTATCTCCTGCGGATAGATGTTCACGCCGCCCGATATGATCATGAAACTCTGTCGATCGGTCAAATAGAGGAAACCCGCCTCATCCACCCAGCCCAGGTCGCCCAGCGTCGTCCAGCCATGGCGATTGCGGGTCTGCGCCGTCTTCTCCGGATCATTATGATATTCGAACGGCGCACCATCGGCGAAATAGATGGTGCCGATCTCGCGTGGTGGTAGCAACTCGCCATCCTCGTCACAGATCCGCACCTTGCCCCATATCGCCCGCCCGACCGATCCGGGATGGGCCTGCCATTCTTCCGGGCCTATGCCGGTCAGGCCATTGGCTTCGGTCCCGCCATAAAATTCATGCAGGATTGGCCCCCACCAGTCGAGGATCGCCTGCTTGACCTCGACCGGGCAGGGCGCGGCCGCATGGAAAGCGGTGACGAGCGAAGACAGGTCGTAACGCAGCCGCGCGTCCTCCGGCAGCTTCAATATCCGCACGAAGTGGGTGGGGACGAACTGCGCATGGGTGACATCATAGCGCTCGATCAGCGCCAGCGTCGTTTCCGGATCGAATTTCTCCATCACGATCACCGTGCCGCCCAGCTTGTGGATCGACATGCACCAGCGCAGCGGCGCGGCATGATAGAGCGGGGCAGGGGACAGGAAGATGCTGTCCGCATCCATGCGATAGCTGGTCCGGCCATAGTCGGTCAGCGCATTGCTCTGGTTCAGCGATCCTTCGGGCTGGGGTGGGCGGATGCCCTTGGGCCGCCCCGTCGTGCCGGACGAATAGAGCATGTCGTTGCCCGGCGTTTCGTCGGCGATGGGCGTTTCGGGCATGGCGGCCCGCTCGCTCATGAAATCGCGCGCGCCCGGTGCAAAGACGATCAGCCCCTGCGTCGGCAGGTCGGCCGGGACAGGCTCCGACGCGATCAGCAGGCGCGAACCGGAATCGGCCAGGATGAAGGCAATTTCCGGCGTCGCCAGCCGGGTCGACAGGCAGGTATAATAAAGACCCGCCCGCTGCGCCGCCCAGACGATCTCGAAAAAGGCGGGGCCATTGTCCAGCAGCAGGGCGATGCCATCGCCGCGCTGCAGGCCGAGCCTGCGAAAGAGCTGCGCGCCCTGATTGGAGCGCGCTTCCAATTGTGCGTAGGTAACGACCTCGGCGGTCCCGGCCATGATATAGGCCGGCTTGTCCGGCGTCGTACGGGCGTGAATGGACGGGTGCATGTTTATGCGCCCCGACCGGCATGGATGATGGGCATCGACCGCTCTCCCCGGATATGTGCCTTTGCGTTTAAGCTAGGCAGTTGGTCCTGGCCGTCCAATCGCATTTGCCGGCGGATCAATAGCCTGCGGCGATGAATGGTCCCCATGGACCCAAGTTGATCGACACCGTCGATAAATGGCGCGCCATCGCCGATTGGACCGGCTCTCCTCACGCTCTCAGGATCAGGGGCAAGAGAGGAGACACGCCTGTGACGGACGCTTTGCCAGAGGATATTGACGACATCATCGTCGATCCGCGCACTTATGGGGATGAACATAGCTACCACCGGGCCTTTGCGGCGCTGCGGCGGCATGATCCGGTCCATTGGGCCGCGCCGCGCGACTATCGCCCTTTCTGGGCAGTCACGCGCCATGCCGACATCATGGCGGTGGAACTGAACGCGAGGAATTTTCTCAACGACCCGCGCCAGTTTCTGGTGACGACAGCGGATGAGGAAATGCTGATGGCGCAGTCGGGTAGCAGCAATTTCGCCCGCAACCTCGTCGCCATGGATGATCCCGATCATCGCGCCTATCGCGCGCTCACTTCCGCCTGGTTCGGAGCGAAGAGCGTGCGCGCGCTGGAAGAAGAAATCACCGCCCTTGCGCGGGAAACCGTCGACCGCATGGTCGAAAAGGGGGATAGCTGCGACTTCGCCAAGGAGATTGCCGCCTGGTATCCACTGCGTACCATCATGATCGTGCTGGGCGTCCCGCGTGAGGATGAACCGCTGATGCTGGCGCTGTCGCAGAAAGTATTCGGCGGCACGGACAGTGATAGCGGCGGCGGCGACGGCATGGCGTCCATGGTTGAGGCGTTCGAGGCCTTCACCCGCTATTTCAACGCCATCACCCTGGATCGCCGCACCAATCCGCGCAACGATGTCGCCACTATTCTCGCCAATGCGACGATCGACGGCCAGCCGATTGGTGAAAAGGAGCGCAACGCCTATTATCTGATCGTCGCGGCGGCCGGCCATGATACCACCAGTTCGGCCATATCCGGCGGCCTTCTGGCGCTCATTCAGAACCCGGAGCAGATGGCCCGGCTGCGCGCCAATCCCGATCTGATCGGCAATGCGGTGGAGGAATTCATCCGCTGGACTACCCCGGTGAAGCATTTCTTCCGCACGGCCCTGTCCGATTGCGAGGTCGGCGGCAAGGCGATCCGCGCCGGCGATTCTCTGATGATGTGCTACCCGTCGGGCAATCGCGACGAGGCCGTGTTCGACACGCCCTTCGATTTCCGGATCGATCGGCCCGATGCCCGCAAGCATATCGCCTTCGGCTATGGCCCGCATCTGTGCCTGGGCAATATGCTGGCCAAGCTGGAAATGCGGATATTGTTCACCGAACTGCTCGCCCGCATCGACGATATTCGTCTGGCCGGCGACCCCGCCTGGGTGGAAGCAAATTTCGTGTCGGGCCTCAAGCGGCTACCGATCCGCTACACGGCGCGATCCTGAAGGACAAGGGCGCCCCGTTCACCGGGGCGCCCGCATTCACCGACCCAGCCAGTTGGGCGCGCGCTTCTCGGCAAAGGCTTTCGGCCCCTCGATGAAATCCTCCGACGCCAGCAGCGCCTTCATCTCAGGATAATCCCATTCGCCTTCCATGCCGTCCTGCACGGAGAGGGTCAGGCCGCGATGCGTCGCTTCCTTGGTCGCGCGGATCGACATGGGACTGCACGCCAATATCTCGCCGGCCCAACGTCGGGCTGCCTCCAGCACATCGCCGTTGGTCACTTCCGTTACAAAACCCAGCGCATAGCCTTCCTGCGCACTGACGCGGCGGCCGGTTAGCAACATGCCCATCGCCCGTTGCAGGCCGATGATGCGCGGCAATCGCTGCATCCCGCCGGCAAGCGCGGCGATGCCC
>JAGVJS010000302.1 GCA_020051025.1 Sphingobium sp.
GCCGGCGCCAAGGCGATGGCCATCATATTGGGACAGGCCGACATCTACCTCCACAGCGGCGGCCAATATGAATGGGACAGCATGGCCCCGGTCGCGGTCGCCCGCGCCCATGGTCTGCATTGCTCGCGCATCGACGGATCGCCGCTCGTTTATAATCAGGCGGACGTCTATATGCCCGACCTGCTGATCTGTCGGCGGGAACATGCCGACGACGTGCTGCGGCAGGTCACCCGCTTCAGGCAGAGCCGCGCGAAGGATTGATTGCAGATACGGAGGCATGATCCTCTGGCCCCGCGCCCTCTGCGGCACACAGGGCTGGCGCAATTGGTTTCATTGCACATCCGTACAAAGTTGGTCGACATTGGCAGTCTGATCGGCATGATCCCGACTCGTCGCGCAGCCCTGCGCCAAGGAGTTGAACATGTTGCCTTCTTTCCAATCATTCCGCCCGCTGATGCTGGCCGGATTGCTCTCCACGTCGACCATCGCGCTGGCGGCCCCGCCCAGTTTCGACGTCGCCCGCGTGAGTGCCGACATCAAGACGCTGGCGAGCGACGATTTTGAAGGACGCGGCCCGGCAACCCGCGCCGAGGTGAAGACGATCGACTATATTTCCGCGCAAATGAAGGCGGCGGGGTTGAAGCCGGCTGGTCCCAAAGGCAGCTGGTTCCAGGACGTGCCGCTGCGCATGTCAAACATTACCGGCACACCGACCCTGTCGATGACTATAGGCGGCAGCGCTGAGGCATTGACGCAAGGCGGCGAGATTGCGGTGCGCGCGGCCGAGACGGGCCAGTCGTCGGTCAAGTTCGCCGACTTGCCGCTGGTTTTTGTCGGCTATGGCGTGAAGGCGCCGGAACGTGGCTGGGACGATTTCAAGGGCGTCGACCTCAAGGGCAAGATCATGGTCGTGCTGGTCAACGACCCCGATTTCGAAGGCGGCGAAGGCGACTTCGGCGGCAAGCTGATGACCTATTATGGCCGCTGGACCTACAAGTACGAGGAAGCAGCGCGGCAGGGCGCGGCTGGCGTGCTGGTGGTGCATGAAAGCGAGCCGGCTTCTTACGGCTGGGCGACGGTCAAGAACAGCAACACCAACACCATGTTCGACATCGTCCGCGCCGATCCAAAGGCCGCGCATACGCAGATGGAAGGATGGGTGCAGAAGGATCTGGCTGCCAGGCTGCTCGCCGCGTCCGGCGTGGATTTCGAGGCGGCCAAGGCGGCGGCGCGCAAGAAGGATTTCAAGCCCATTCCGCTCAAGGCCACGATGAGCGTCGACTATGCGGTGAAGTCGGAGATCATCACGTCCCACAATGTCGCGGGACTGGTGCAGGGCAGCACATATCCCGACGAGACGGTGATCTATTCGGCGCATTGGGACCATCTGGGTATCGGCGCGCCCGATGCGAAGGGCGACACCATCTATAATGGCGCGAAGGATAATGCGTCGGGCACCGCCGCGCTTCTGGAACTGGCGCGCGCCTATGCCAAGGGGCCGAAGCCCGAACGGACCGTGTTGTTCCTGGCGGTGACAGCCGAGGAAAAGGGTCTGCTGGGGTCGGAATATTATGCCGACAATCCGCTGCGCCCGCTGGCGACTACGGCCGGCGTCGTCAATATGGACGGGCCGTTCGGCATGGAGAAGACCAGCAATTTCAGCATTTCGGGCGCGGCCAAGCTAGACCTGCTGACCAGGCTGACGGAAGAAGGCGAGAAGCTGGGTCGCCATTATACGCCGGACGCGCGGCCAGAAGCGGGCAGCTTCTACCGGTCCGACCATTTCCCGATGGCCAAGCGCGGCGTGCCGGCCATTTCCTTCAATCCGGGTCGCGAACTGGTGAATGGCGGGGCCGAGCGCGGCAAGCTGTTGCAGGACGCTTACACCAAGGATCGCTATCACCAGCCGGCGGATGAATATGATGCCAATTGGGATACGAGCAGTTGGGTCGGCGACCTGACCTTGCTTTACAATGTCGGCCGGCGCGTGGCGGACGGGCATGACTGGCCCAACTGGTCGGCGGACAGCGAATTCCGCGCCACCCGCGATGCCACCGCAGCAGCGCGCAAGTAAGATAGTATAACCATAAGCTATGCCCCGGTCAGTTCGGCCTGATTGCCGATGCTGACCGGGGAGAGGAATATGGCGGCCTGCCGACCGAGGAACCGCCATGACCATCGCCCGATCCCTGAACGCCATTGCCACTGTATCGCTGCGCGGGACGCTGGAGGAGAAGCTGAAAGCCGCCGCCGTTGCGGGTTTTGCCGGGGTCGAAATTTTCGAGAATGACCTGATCGGGTCAGCTCTCTCCCCCAAAGACGTGCGGGCGATGCTGGACGATCTGGGGCTGGCCTGCATGCTCTACCAGCCGTTCCGCGATTTCGAGGGGATGCCGGATGCGCTGCGCCGCCGCGCCTTCGACCGGGCGCGGGCCAAGTTCGACCTGATGGAAGAATTGGGGACCGACCGCATCCTCTTCTGTTCCAGCTGCCATCCCGCTGCGCTGGGCGAGCGCGGGCGGATCGTCGATGATTTCCGCGAACTGGGCGGGATCGCGCAGGAACGCGGCATCATCGTGGGCTATGAGGCGCTGGCCTGGGGCCGGCATGTCAACGACCATCGCGACGCCTGGACGATCGTGGAGGCGGTCGACCATCCGCATATCGGTATCATCCTCGACAGCTATCATTCGCTGTCGCGCCAGATACCAAGCGAGAGCATCCGGGCGATACCGGGCGACAAGATCGCCTTTGTGCAACTGGCCGACGCGCCGCTGCTGGACATGGACCTGCTTTACTGGAGCCGCCATTTCCGCAACCTGCCGGGACAGGGCGGGCTGGACGTCGCGGGCTTCGTGGCGGAGATATTGCGCACTGGCTATGACGGGCCGCTGAGCCTTGAGATCTTCAACGATCGCTTCCGTTCCAACGCCGCGCGGCTGGTGGCGGAGGACGGGCATCGCTCGCTCGACTATGTGCGCGATGCCGCGCAACGGTTGATCGACCAGCCCACCGCCA
>JAGVJS010000416.1 GCA_020051025.1 Sphingobium sp.
GCCCGCGCCCCCCGCGCGGGCGGCGCTCTACGCGCCGGGCCATTATGCGGTCGACAGCGAAGCGACCAAAGTGCATTTCCATGTAAAGGCACTGGTCGGCGGCTATGAGGGCGACTTCCTCGCACCGGAAGGCAGCGTCGTCATCGACCCCGTCCATCCTGATCGCGCCACCGTCGACATCCGCTTCCCGCTCGAAAAACTCACCACCGGAGATGCTTCGACCGATGCCATGCTGAAGGGCGACAGCTTCTTCGATATGGCCAGGTTCCCGACCGTCCGCTTCGCCGCGCAGGATGCGCCGCTAGTCAGCGGCGACGCACCCACGCCGGTTGCTGGCGAACTCACCATGCACGGACAGACCCGTCCCGTCATCCTCTCCGTCCGGCTGGTCGGCACCAGCCCGGATGAAGCGCCGGGCCTGTCGGTGTTGCACTTCGCCGGCACGATGAGCGTCGAGCGCAGCCATTATGGTATAGGCTTTGGCCGCCCCTTTGTCTCGGATAAGGTGGATCTGGCCATCGACGCAATTTTCCGTCGCAGTTGATCCCGCTCTGCGACAGAATCATCTTTACCCCCGCCCCCGAAACGGGTTAAGGGGCGGCATCATGCAGAGCGTCTCGCTTCTTACCCTGCTACGACTTACACGCCCTTAGGCGTGGCTTTTGTGCTGCCTTCCGGCTAAGGGCAGCGTCGATCCGCCTAAGGGCATCCAGAACAGTCAAGTCGTACCCGGAGGCGTCCATATGCGCTCCGTGCCAGGAAGTAGTTTGATCCCATGATGCTGACCGATCCTTCGCAGAAATACCGCGCTTTCCCTCAGGTGGACCTGCCCAATCGCCAATGGCCGTCGCAGGTCATCACCAAGGCGCCCCGCTGGCTGTCCACCGACATGCGCGATGGCAACCAGTCGCTGATCGACCCGATGAACGCGGAAAAGAAGCGCCGCTTCTTCGACCTGCTGCTCAAGGTCGGCGTGAAGGAGATCGAGGTCGGCTTCCCCGCTGCCGGCGCGACCGAGTTCGACTTCATTTCCGGTCTGGTCAAGGAAGGCGCGATCCCCGACGACGTCATGCCGCAGGTGCTGACGCAGGCGCGCGAGGACCTGATCGCTACGACGTTCGAAAGCCTGCGCGGCGCGAAACAGGCGATCGTTCATGTCTACAACGCAATCTCGCCGGCATGGCGCAACATCGTGTTCCAGATGGAACGGCCGCAGATCCGCGACATCGCGATCCACGCCGCCAAGCTGTTGCGCGACAATGCGGCGGCTCAGCCCGACACCGACTGGCATTTCGAATATTCGCCCGAAACCTTCTCAACCGCAGAGCTGGATTTCAGTCTGGAATGCTGTGAGGCGGTGATGGACATTCTTGCGCCCACGCCGGAACGGCCGCTGATCCTGAACCTGCCCGCCACCGTCGAGTGCGCGACACCCAACATCTATGCCGACCAGATCGAATGGATCTGCCGCAACATCTCGCGCCGCGACAGCGTGGTGATCTCGCTGCACACCCATAATGATCGCGGCACTGGCGTCGCAGCTGCGGAACTGGGCATCATGGCCGGCGCCGACCGTGTCGAAGGCTGCCTGTTCGGTAATGGCGAACGCACCGGCAATTGCGATCTGGTGACGGTGGCGCTCAACATGTACACGCAGGGCATCGACCCGCAGCTGGACTTCAGCGACATCGACGAAGTCATCCAGACCGTCGAATATTGCAACCAGCTGCCCGTCCATCCGCGCCATCCCTATGCCGGCGAACTGGTGTTCACTGCCTTCTCCGGTAGCCATCAGGACGCGATCAAGAAGGGCTTTGCCGCGCAGGAAGCGCGCAACGACCTGTTCTGGAACGTCCCCTATCTGCCGATCGACCCCAAGGATCTGGGCCGCGACTATGAGGCGGTCATCCGCGTCAATTCGCAGTCGGGCAAGGGCGGCGTCGCCTGGGTGCTGCAACAGGACAAGGGTTACAAGCTGCCCAAGCGGATGCAGGCCGACTTCTCGAAGGTGGTGCAGGCCGTGGCCGACAGCAGCAGCCGCGAACTCAACGCCGCCGACATTGGCGAAGCGTTCGAGGCGCATTATTGCCTGACCGGCGAGCAGGCCTACAGCCTGATCGACTATCATGAGAGCGGCGTCGCGGGCGACCGCATCTTCACCGGCAAGATCGCCCATAAGGGCGGCGAGCGCAGCATTTCCGGGCGCGGCAACGGCTTGCTCTCCTCGGTGCTGGCCGCATTGCGCGACGAATTTAACGTGCAGCTGGAAATCGCCGACTATAGCGAACATGCTATCGGCGCGGGCAGCGACGTGAACGCTGCCGCCTATGTCGAATGCCGCACACCCGATGGCCGCACCGTCTTCGGCGTCGGCACCGACAGTGACGTCGCGACCGCTTCGGTCAAGGCCGTGCTGTCCGCCGCGAACGGGGTCGCGGTGCGGGGTTAAGTAAAATCCGTTCGTTTCGAGCGAAGTCGAGAAACGTTGCGCAAACGCTTCTCGACCCGCTCGAAGCGAACGGTCGTTGCTTCTACCGGGCCAAAGCCTTCACCACCCGGTCCCATTGCTCCAGCGATTCCGGGATGCCCGCCACCGGCACCCGCTCGTTCAGGCCATGGGCAAAGCCATCTTCGGCCTTCATGAACAGGCTGGCCACGCCGTAACTCGGCACACCCAAAGCGCGGAAATAGAGGCTGTCGGTGGCGCCCGCCGACATGCCCGGCATCACCGCTATCCCCGGCGACCGCGCCAGCACGGCGTCACGCACCGCCCGCATCACGTCCCCGCGCAACGGGGAGGCATCGCTGGCCAGTGGATCACCCAGCGTCTTCACTGTGGCGCTGTCATCATTCACCACCTTCACCAGTTGCGCCTTCACATCCTCGATTGCCACACCGGGGAAGATGCGGCAATTGACGCTGACCTTCGCGCTCTGCGGCAAGGCGTTGAGCGCATGGCCCGCCTGCGCCATGGTCGCGACGCAGGTGGTGCGCACCTGCCCGATAAATTCCGGCCGGCTCGACAGCAATTCCGCCGCCGCCGCATCGCCGCTCTGGGCATAGCGTTTCATCGCCTGCCCCACCTCGCCACCAATCCGGTCGGCCGACAACGTCAGCGACGCCCTGGTCAGTTCGTTGCGCATCGGCGGAAATTTGTAGGCTGCGATCCGATCGATCGCCTTCGCCATGCGATAGATGGGGTTGCCCGGCGTCGGCGCGCTCGAATGGCCGCCTGCGTCGGTGAAGGCAAATTCAAAATCGGCATAGCTCTTCTCGCCCGCCTGCAACTGATACAGCACCGGCTTGCCTTCGTCGTTCAGCAGCCCGCCGCCGCCATCGCCGTTCAGCAGCAGTTCCAGCCCCTTATATTGGGTCGCCAGAGCCTTGGTCGTCACCATGTCGGTTTCCTCATCCCCCGACAGGATCAGGATGACGGTGCGGCGCGGCTTCCAGCCTTCCTTCTTCCACTGCGCCATGGTCGCGACCATCATCGCGACATCATATTTATTATCCTCCGACCCGCGCCCGAAGATATAGCCATTCTCCTCCACCGGGAAGAAGGGATCGCGGATCCAGTCCGCCCGGTCCGCTGCCACTACGTCCATATGGCCTATCAGGCCCAGCGGCTTCAGCTTTGGATCGCTCCCCTTGATCGTCGCGGCAAAGGTCGCCGTTTCTCCCATCGGCGTGATGACGATATCCGCGTCGGCAAATCCGGCCGCTTTCAGCACCGACGCATAATAGGCCGCCAGCTTGGGCACCTGCCCCTCCCCCTGCACGGTCTTGATCGCCACCGATCGCATCAGGATGTCCTTGGCCACGCCCGCATCGGCCGCCGCCTGCGCGCCTTGCGGCAGAGCCAGCAACGCCATCCCCAACATTGCGCCTCGCATCATCATATATTGCACTCCCCGATGGACCGATGCTGCATCTGTGGCATAGCGGATCAGTCGGGCCAATGCGTTTGACCGGCTGCATGGAAAGAGGGCCACCTCATCCCTGTTTTACAGCAGTCAAGAATTGCTTGCGCGCAATCGACCTGCCAGCGCCCATATAGGCCGCCGGTCGCCCAGAGGAAAAAGTCATGGCCCTCCATTATCGCAGTTTCGGATTTCAGGTTTTGGCTGGCATGGCCGTGGGGCTGGTGCTCGGCCTTGTCGCGCGCCAGATCGGCGCGGGGCCGGACGGCGACCTCAACTGGCTGGCGACGACGCTCAAGACGGTCGGCTCCATCTTCGTGTCCCTGCTCAAGGCGATCGTGCCGCCGCTGGTCTTCACCGCCATCGTGGCAAGCATCGCCAATCTGCGCGCGCTCGACAATGCCGCGCGCCTCGCCGGCCAGACCCTGCTGTGGTTCGCCATCACCGCCCTGATCGCGGTCGCCATCGGCATTACCATCGGCGTCATCCTTCAACCCGGCGCGGGGCTTCAGGGCACAGCGCTCGCCATGGGCAAGAATGACAATGTGGGCGGCTGGCTCGATTTCCTGAAGGGCCTGGTTCCCGGCAACAGCCTGGCCCTGTCGGCCAGCACCAAGATCACAGATGGAAACGCCTCCACCAGCATCAGCTTCAATATCCTGCAATTGCTGGTCATCTCCATCGCCGTCGGCCTCGCCACGCTCAAAGTCGGGGACAAGGCTGAGCCGTTCCTCGCCTTCGTCCGCTCGCTGCTGGCCGTGGTGCGCGCGCTGCTCGGCTGGGTCATCCGCCTGACGCCGATCGGTTCGGCCGCCCTGATCGGCACCGCCATCGCCACCTATGGCTGGAGCGCGCTGGCACAACTCGGCACCTTCACCGCTGCCATCTATCTCGGCCTCGCGCTGGTCTTGCTGGTCGTCTATCCGACGCTGCTGATCGCCAACGGCCTGAAGCCCGGCCCCTTCTTCGCCAAGGCCTGGCCGGCGATCCAGCTGGGTTTCGTGTCGCGCTCCTCGGTCGGCACCCTGCCCGTCACCGAAGCCGTGACCGAACGGCTGGGCGTGGACAAGGGCTATGCCGCCTTCGCCATTCCGCTGGCCTCGACCACCAAGATGGACGGTTGCGCCTCCATCTATCCCGCGCTCGCCGCGATATTCGTCGCCAATTTCTACGGCCTGCCGCTGCATGCTATCGACTATGCGCTGATCGTCTTCGTCTCGGTCCTCGGATCGGCGGCCACGGCGGGCCTGACCGGCGCGATCGTCATGCTCACCCTCACCCTCTCCACCCTTGGCCTGCCACTGGCGGGCGTGGGCCTGTTGCTCGCCATCGACCCGATCCTCGACATGGGCCGCACAGCCGTCAACGTTGCGGGACAGGTGCTGGTCGGCGTCATCGTCGCCAAGCGCGAAGGGATTCTGGACGAAGCCGCCTATTATGGCGACGGGGAACTGGTGGCGGCCTGAACTGTCCCGACCCGCATGTTGGTCGGCCTTGAAACCGGCCGCTCTTCATGGGGGTCGCCCCACATATCGGAAAACTCCCGGACGAACGCGGTCAACGTCTCGTCCTCCCCTGCCTCCCTGATCCGGCGCATCGCCGATCAGGTGGAAATATAGCCGAGAAAATCAACCAGCCGCCATGATCGATGAATGTCCATGGGCGGCGGCCCCGTTCCGCAAAGGGAAAATCGTTATCGGTCCTGCATCACCCCGTCCAACTGGATCACGCCGTAGCTGACCAGCGCGACGACAGCGCCATCGACCGCGATCCGGCGCACCTCCACCTCCAGCGCGTCGATCGCCGCACATGTCCGCCGCCATTGCGGTTCCAGCCGTTGCAGCAGCATCGCGCCCCGCCGCAATCAGGTGGATGCCGCTCTTACCCGCGTCCGCCAGCGCATGCCGGGCGATGATCCCATCCTTCTTCATCAGGCTGACGGTCTGGCTGACCGCCCCGGCCGCCAAGGGCCACAGAATCGGCGTGACCATGCCCAGGCCACGCTTCCCCTGTCCTACATCCACCTTTCTCCGCTATACTGCTTGCCACACATAACAATATGTCCCACTGGCGACCGGAAATTTCGAAATCAGCGGGAAAAGTGCGAAGTTAAGCGACTATGTCCAGTCATCAGGTTCACATCATCGGCGGCGGTCTCGCCGGAACGGAAGCGGCATGGCAACTGGCGCAGGCGGGCATTCGCGTCCGCCTGTCGGAAATGCGCGGCACGGGGGATATGACCCCGGCGCACCAGACCGATGGCCTTGCCGAACTGGTCTGCTCCAACAGTTTCCGGTCCGACGATGCGGACAAGAATGCCGTGGGCCTGCTGCATCAGGAAATGCGCCGGCTTGGCTCGCTTATCATGGCCAGCGCCGAACCGGCCAAGGTGCCCGCCGGCTCCGCGCTCGCTGTCGACCGCCATGTCTTTTCCGATGCCGTCACCCGCGCGCTGGCCGACCATCCCAATGTGGAGATCGTGCGCGAGCGCGTCGACACGCTGCCCTCCGAAGGCATGACCATCGTGGCCACCGGCCCGCTGACCGCGCCCGGCCTTGCCCAGAGCATCGGGCAGGCGGCGGGGATGGAGCATCTCGCTTTCTTCGACGCGATCGCGCCGGTCGTCCATCATGACAGCATCGACATGGATCAGTGCTGGATGGCCAATCGCTGGGACAAGATCGGTCCCGGCGGCGGCGAGGGCAAGGATTATATCAACTGCCCGATGGACAAGGACCAGTATCAGGCCTTCGTCCAGGGCCTGCTCGACGGCGAAAAGACCGAGTTCAAGGAATGGGAAGCCAGCACCCCCTATTTCGAGGGCTGCATGCCGATCGAGGTCATGGCCTCACGCGGACCGGAAACGCTGCGTCACGGGCCGATGAAGCCGATGGGCCTGGACAATCCCCGCACCGGCCGCTGGCCCTATGCCGTCGTCCAGTTGCGGCAGGACAATGCCAGCGGCACGCTGTGGAATATGGTCGGTTTCCAGACCAAGCTGAAACATGGCGCGCAGGTGGAACTGTTCCGCACCATCCCCGGCCTTGAAAAGGCGGAATTTGCGCGGCTGGGCGGGCTGCACCGCAACACCTTCATCCAGTCACCCAAGCTGCTGGACCAGACGCTGCGGCTGAAAAGCGCCCCGCATATCCGCTTCGCCGGCCAGATGACCGGCTGCGAAGGCTATGTGGAAAGCGCCGC
>JAGVJS010000072.1 GCA_020051025.1 Sphingobium sp.
GCATCGGGGAACTCCTCTGCTGTCCGATAAGACTTTGTTTGCAGAAGATTTATCTCAGATTCAGAGCCCCGATGCACCTACTTATGTGAGATATCCGGGTTAGGATGCAGCCCCCGTTCCGTGACATTGTTCCTTCGGTCAGAAGAAAAGGATAGCGCCCGCCGCGATCGCGTCCGACGTCGCCTTGTTGCCGTTATGCGCCTTCGACCGAGTGTTGATATATTCGCCCAGCAGCGTGACCCAACTGTTCAGTCCATAGCGGACCTGGCCGACCCAGCTGCTGTTCTTGTCGACCAGCGTGGGGTTCGCCAGCGCGTCGGCGGCATTGGCATAGTCGAGATTGCTCTCGCCATAGCTGCCGCCGACCGAGAATTTGCCGAAGGTCGTGAGGCCCTGAAGATAGAAGCCATGGCTGTCGCGCTTGTTGCCCAGCCCATCAGTGTCGAACAGGTTGAGCGCCGTGGTGCCCAGGCCCGATGCGTCATAATAGGTGCCGACCAGCGTGACCGGCCCGAATGTGACCTTGGCCCCTGCGTCCCAGCCCCAGCCGGTATAGTCCGGTCCGGCAATGACATTATGCTTCTGCGAGATGCCCGAAGCCCATAGGCGCGTCGCGACATCGCCGAACTTGCCATCATAGACGAACTTGGCCTGGAAGCCGGGCTGCTTGTTCGATTCTTCCGGGCCAGTCAGCGAAGAGAGCGGTTCGAAAATGCCGACGCTGGCGGTGAAGCCGCCGAAACTGGGCGTGGTATAGGTAATCTGCGGCTGGAAGTCGGTGTAGATGTAGCCGGTGCCGATCCGGCCCAGCGTCGTGTTGGATGGGGCGACATTGCCCGCCGGTGTGCCCGACGACAGCAAGGTGATGTCGTTCAGGATCGATTCGGACTGGAACAGGCCGATGTCGCGGCCGATCTTCACTTCGCCGAATCCGGCGCGGCCGAAGGTCAGGTAGGTCTGGCGAAAGTCGATGCCGGCGGTCTGCAACGCGCGGGGATTGCCGCCGCTGTTCGCGCCACCACCGACATAGCTGACCGAGTTGATGCCCGGATACATGCCGAAATGGGCGCCCACGTCCCAGCCGTCGAGGCTGGTCGTGGCTTCCACTTTCAGGAAACCGGGGAGCAGGCCGTTGCGAATGGCCGAGCTGTTGCCGCCTACCGTGGCGACCCCGCCTGTCACGGTGGTGGTGGCGCTGGGCGTGTCGCCATTGTCATGGACGTAGAAGCCGTTGACCGAGCCGGAGAATTTCAGTGTCACGTCGCCAATCTGAAGACCGACGCCGCTATCGGTCATGCGCACATAGCCTGCACCGCCCGACGCATCCGGCGTCACGGCGGGGGCTGTTGCCGTCTGTGTGGCTTCCGCGCTCTGCCCCTTCACCAGTTCCTGATATTCATCGTCGGTCAGGATGCCCTTTTCGTGCAGCCGCTTCAGCAGGTCCGCGGTGGTGCCGGCCATGGCCGGTGCTGCGGTGGCGGCGAGCATCAGCGCTCCAGCCGCGCTCATCAGGCGCAACGTCCCCTTCATATCATCCTCCCTGTATTCCCGCCGGTTTGTCTCCGGCTGAGGCGGAGAGTGCGGCGGAAGGGACGGACGAGAAATTGGACTTAGGTTCTCATCCCTTCGGACAGGCCGCAAATCAGGGCGCGGCGACGATGCCCCACGGCGCGGCGCCGACTGCAATCGTGCCGGTGACTGCCGCCTTGGCCAAGTCGATCACGGAGACATTGTCCGAAAGGCCATTGGCGGCATAGGCGCGGGCGCCGTCGGCGCTGATCGCGACATGCCAGACGCGCTTGCCCACGGGAACATAGGCCCGTACCTTCCGCGTCGCGACATCGACCAGCGCGACATGATCAGCCCGGCCCAGCGCGATGACCGCCGTTCTGCCATCGGGCGTGAAGCGGATGCCGCAGGGCAGGATGCGATGGTCGGGGATGCCGGGAATGGCGAAGTGCAGCGTCGCGCTCACCTGCCGGGTGGCAGTGTCGATGATCTGCACCGTGCCGCCCACTTCCGCTGCGACCCACAGTTGTTGACCGTCAGCGGTAAATTCGACATGACGGGGTCGCAAATCAACCGGTGTTTCGGCGACCATGGCCCTGTTCTTCAGGTCGATCCAGTTGACGACATTATCCTCTTCGGAGGTGACCACGACCCACTGGCTGTCCGGGCTTTGCGCCACGCCTTCCGGTTCGCCGCCGACATCGACCTGGAAGGCGACGTTTTTGCTGCCGAGGTCGATCGCTGTCAGGGCGGCGTCATCTTCATTGGCGACGAACAGGGTCTTGCCATCGCGTGACAGGAAGAATTGCTCCGGGTCTTGCCCGGACGGCAATTCGGCGACGACCTTACCGGTCGCCCGCTCGATCACCTGCACCGCGTGGTCAAGGCTGGCGCAGATGTAGAGATATTGGCCGTCCTTCGACAGGGTGATGCCGCGCGGGCGTCCTCCGACAGCCCATGTCGCGGTGACGGTCCCGGACGCTGCGTCTATCACGCTGACACTGTTGCCCCGTTCATTGGAGACATAGAGGGTTTCGGCATGGGCGGCGGCGGGCAACAGCATCAGCCCGGCCATCAAGATGCGCTTCATATCGTCCTGTCCTCTCCGTCCCTTTTCTCGTTCCAACGATCTACCCAGAGGGCGTCAACTACGGGATTATACCAATGGCCAATGGGGGCGCAGCCCGGCCCGGCCTACACTCGGACGCATCAGGGGAAAACCGACCGGGTGAGGATATAATGATGCAAATGGGTAGGGTCGCGTTGCTGGGTGCCATGGCCGTGCTGGGCATGACCGCGACAAGTGCATTGATGGCGCATGGCGATGTGACGCCGCAGGCGGTGGATACGTCGGCGCTGCCGGACATTGGCGACGCCTGGTTGGAGAAGAACCCCTATAGTGGCAACGCCAAGGCGATCGAGATCGGCCAGTCGGCCTATGGCCAGAATTGCGCCCGTTGCCACGGACTGGACGCCGAAAGCGGCGGCATCGCGCCGGACCTCCGCTACCTGGAGGAGGGCGAATCGGGCGACCAGTGGTTTGCCGAACGTTTCCGCCACGGCTCCAGCCATGATGGCAAGGTCTATATGCCGCCCTTCGGCGACGTGCTGGGCCAGAAGGCCGGCTGGGCGATTCGCGCCTGGCTCGAAACCAAGCACGAA
>JAGVJS010000384.1 GCA_020051025.1 Sphingobium sp.
GGATGCGCGCGTCGGCCAGCCCCGGAATGGTCGCGACCCTGGCCAGCAGCTTCTGCGCATAGGCGCGGTTGGCGGCGGCATTCTTGCCGGCGATCTGGATATCGATCGGGGCGGGGGCACCGAAATTCAGGATCTGGCTGGTGATGTCGGCTGGCAGGAAGGCGAAGCTGGTGCCGGGGAAGCGGCGGGGCAGTTCCTCGCGCAGCTTGCCGACAATCTCGTCGGTCGGGCGATGGCCGTGTTTCAGCGCGATCATCATGTCGCCATCCTGCGGGCCGATCGTGCCGCTATTATTATAGACGGTGTTGATGGAACTGACCGGCAGGCCGATATTGTCGGTGATAGACGCCAGTTCCTCGGCCGGGACCATGTCCTTGACCGCAGCGGCGATCCGCTCGAAGCGCGCGGCCGTATCCTCGATCCGGCTGCCCACCGGCACGCGGACATGCATGGCGATCTGGCCGCTATCCACCGCCGGGAAGAAATTGCTGCCCAGCATCGGCAGCAGGCCGAAAGACAGGATCACCACGCCCATGAAGCCCAGCAGGAAGGGCTTGCGGGCATTCAGCGCCCCGCGCAGCAGGCCGATATAGCTGCGGCGGATTTTCTCGAACCGCTGCTCGAACCCGCGCTGGAACCGCACCAGCGGATTACGCGACGCGGCGCTACCCGCCATATGCGCGTCACCATGCTCCACATGGGGTTTCAGCAGATACATGGCCATGGTCGGCACCAGCGTGCGCGACAGGATGAAGGACGCGATCATCGCGAACACGACCGAGAGCGCCATCGGCACGAACAGGAAGCCCGCGACGCCCGGCAGGAAGAACATCGGCACGAACACGATGCAGATGCACAGCAGCGACACGAAGGCCGGCGTCACGATCTGCGCCGCGCCGTCCAGGATGGATTCCACCACCCCCTTGCCCTGTTCCAGATGCCAGTTGATATTCTCGATCGTCACCGTCGCGTCGTCGACCAGGATGCCGACCGCCAGCGCCAGCCCGCCCAGCGTCATGACGTTCAGCGTCTGGCCAAACATCGCCAGCGCCGCGACCGCCGCAAGGATCGCCAGCGGAATGGACAGCGCGATGATGACGGTGGACCGCCAGCTGCCCAGAAACAGCAGGATCATCAGCGACGTCAGCGCGGCGGCCAGCGCGCCTTCATGGATCACGCCCTCGACCGCCGCCTTCACGAACAGCGACTGATCGCCGATCACCAGAATCTTCAGACCATCGGGCAGCGTCTCGCTAATCCGGGGCAGCGCGTCCTTCACCCCGTCCACGATCGCCAATGTCGACGTCGCGCCATTCTTCAATGCGGTCAGCAGCACCGACCGGCGCCCTTCCACATGCACCACATTGGTCTGCGGCCCGTTGCCGTCGCGGACATAGGCGATGTCGCGCATATAGATGGTCGCGCCATTCACCACCTTGACCGGCAGGTCGTTGAGCGCCTCGATCGTGCCGGGCGCATTGTTCAGCCGCACACTATATTGGGTCGCGCCGATCTTGACGAAGCCGGCCGGGTTGATCTGGTTCTGCGCAGCGATCGCGGTGCCGACATCCTGCGCGGTCAGCCCCTTGGACTGGAGCGCCACGGGATTGAGGTCGATCTGGATCTGCCGCTGCTTGCCGCCCGACGGGAAGGGCATGGCCAGGCCGGGAATGGTAACGAGCGAGGGACGGATCTGGTTCTGACCCAGATCGAACAATTGCTGTTCCGACAGGCCCTGGCCCGACAGCGCCAGTTGCAGGATCGGCACGGTCGACGCGCTATAGTTCAGGATCAGCGGCGGGGTGACGCCCGGCGGCATCTGGCGCAGCACGGTCTGCGACACCGACGTCACCTGCGCGGTGGCGGTGCGGATGTCGGCGCCGGGCTGGAAATAGATTTTCACGATGCCGATGCCCTGCATCGACTGGCTTTCGATATGCTCGATATCGTTGACGGTGGTGGTCAGCACCCGCTCATAGGGGCTGATGATCCGGTTCGACATGTCCTCGGGCGGCAGGCCCGAATATTGCCAGGCCACGGCGATCACCGGGATGCGGATATTGGGGAAGATATCGACCGGGGTGCGCACCGCCGCCATGATGCCGACGATCGCGATCAGGATCGCCATGACGATGAAGGTCAATGGCCTGTGCAGCGCAACCTTGACGATACCGATCAAACCAGGACTCCCGCACTCGTCACGCCGGCCAGACCCGCCGGTCGTGCATATCCGCCTCTCCGTTCAATCCGGGTCGCAGGGGGAACAACGCATCGGACGGGTTTAACCGCTATCTCCTGCGTCATGCTGTGCGAAGAGCGTCTATTATGGTTTCAAAACGCCACCCTTGGCAGCGCCTATGGGCAGTTGTCTATTTCGTGTCCAATATCTAATAAAGCATGATTGATATTTCAGGCGACCTGATCCGATGGACTTGCGACATTTACGCTATTTCCTCTGCGTGGCGGAGGAAATGCATTTCGGCCGCGCGGCCCGGCGTCTTGGCATGTCGCAACCCCCGCTCAGCCAGCAAATCCGCGCGCTGGAGGATGAACTGGGCGCCCGTCTGTTCGACCGCACCAGTCGCCGCGTCGCTCTGACGGAGGCGGGCCGGCTTTTCCTTCCCGAAGCGCGCAAGACACTGGCGCAGGCGGATCATGCGGCGCAGGTCGCGCGCCGCACGCAAAGCGGGCATCTGGGACGGCTCGCCCTGGGGTTCACCGCCTCTGCGCCTTTCGTGCCGCAGATCGCCGATGCCCTCTATGATTTCCGCCAGAGCTTTCCCCATGTCGACCTGCGCGTGCAGGAACTGGGCCGTGATGATCAGGTCGCGCTGATCGAGCGGGGCGATCTCGACATCGGCATCATTCGCGGCGTCGCCCCGCCGGCCTTGCCTGATGGCCTCCGCGCGACATCGCTGCTGGAGGAGGATATGCTACTCGCCCTGCGGCAGGACC
This sequence comes from Sphingobium sp., assembly GCA_020051025.1. GTDB lineage: Bacteria > Pseudomonadota > Alphaproteobacteria > Sphingomonadales > Sphingomonadaceae > Sphingobium. The sequence continues at coordinate 2,956 of JAGVJS010000384.1, forward strand.
ATGCACTGGCCCGGCGCGAAGCCGATCCGTCCATTGCCGATCTCGCTGGCGTGCCCTTCGTCCTCTACGCCACCGCCAGCAGCGCCGATTTCAACGACCATTTCTTCGCCCTGTGCGAACAGGCCGGATTCCGCCCCAGCATCACGCTGGAGGTCGGCAGCTTCGCGACCTTGCTGGGGCTGGTCGCGGCGGGCTTCGGCGCCACCATCCTGTCCCGCTCGCTCTCGCGCCTGCATGTCGACAAGCTGATATTGCGGCCGCTCTTTCCCACGGTCCGCACCCGTCTATGGATGATCCACAAGCGCGACCTGCCGCCCACCGCGCGGGTCTTTCAGGATGCGATCCTGCGGGCAGGGGCGACGCAGGATGCAGCACAAGTAACTGAAAAATAAGGAAAATAGGATGTGCTGCAATCGATGTTGTTATGAAATGATAAAAAATACCATTTATTATCAATGATATAGATCGAAAACCGGGATCAGGAACAGCGATATACCTGTCTCACTCGCTGTCGCATCAGCGCTGGCGGGCTGCTTCCAGCGCATCCATCGCCAGCGCCACTGCGCCCAGCGGCCCGGCCTGATCGCCCAGTGCCGGCGGACGCACGATGGCGCCGATCGTCTCCTCCGTGACAAAGGCCAGATAGCCCGCCA
>JAGVJS010000174.1 GCA_020051025.1 Sphingobium sp.
CCGACGAAGCGCGCCTGGCCATTCGCCACGTCCAGCGCGCTCAGCAACCCGTCCAGGCCGGGGCGATGGCGCCAGTCGGCGTCAGACGGCAGGACGGTCATGGCCCAGCCTCCGCGACAAATTGGCCAGGATCGCCGCTGTAATTCCCCAGATACGCCGTCCCTCCCAGAAAATCTCGTAATAATGGCGCATTGCGCCGGCAAATTCGACCTCGCGCCGCATCCGGTTGGCCGGATCGAGCGCATAGGCCAATGGCAGTTCGAACCAGTCTGCCACTTCCCCTTCCTGCGCGCGCAGCGGCAGGTCGGGCGGAATGACGCCCAGCACCGGTACGATATCGAAGCCGGTGAAGGTACTGTAGCGGTCGGATATGCCCACGACCTGCACCTGATCGGGCGCCAACGCGATTTCCTCCTGCGCCTCGCGCAGCGCGCCGGCAATCTCGTCGGCATCGCCCGGATCCACCCGGCCGCCGGGAAAGGCAATCTGCCCCGCATGTTTGCGCAGCGTCGTCGCCCGCTCGGTCAGGATCAGGCCGGGTTCGGCCCGTTCGGTGATCGCCACCAGCACGGTGGCGGGCGCGAGCGCGATATCGCCTATGATGCGCGGATCGCGTATGTCTTCCGGCACGATATCTGTCCGCCTGTGCCCGTCTTCGAGTGCGGCGCGCAGCCGTTGCGCCAGCGTCATGCGGCGCCATCCAGCGGGAAGAAGGCGCCCGCGCTCCACAGGCCGATCCGTTCGTCCTCCTCTTCCAGCGCGAGATTCATCAACTCATAATAGACGCTGCGCCCGACCAGCGCCTCCAGCCCGCCGCGCACATGCAGATAGGGATGCGGCCCGTCCGGCGTCTCCCGCACCGTCAGTTCATGCGCCGGCCCGGCGGTCACGATATCTCCGCTGTTCAGGCGAAAGGCCAGGCTGCGGCCACGCCCTTCGCCCTCACTCTTCAGTTCGACCGCGACGAAGGGGGCGTCCTCCACCTCTATGTCCAGCTTCTCGACCGGCGTCACCAGCACATGGTTGCCATCCGGTTCGCGTCGCAGGATCGTGGAAAACAGCCGCACCATCGTTTCGCGCCCGATTGGCGACCCCTGATGATACCAGGTGCCGTCGCGCGCGATCCGCATCTCGCTGTCGCCGCAATGGTCGGGATTCCATTTCTGGACCGGAGGCAGCCGCTTTTCGGCGGCCAGCCGGGCGATATCGGCAAGCGACAGGGTGGCGAGGTCGGGCAGTGGCTCCATCGGCATGGGGCGGAGATAGGAGCCTCTGCGTCGCGCGCAAAGACCTAATCAGGCCGCGACGGATATTCTGGGGCTGAGCATGCCGGCGCCGCCAACCGGCTGACCATCGACCGACAGCGCCAGCAAACGGCGCGGCTCGAATGGTCCGGGCGCGTCCCATCCGGCGGTGCCATCTGCGGAAAAGCCCCAGAAACGGCCATAATATTCGGGATCGCCGATCATCATCAGCGGCTCGCAGCCCATCGCGCGGGCGGATACGACCACCGCGTCCATCATTGCCCGGCCATGACCGCCAAATTGATGTGTCGGCGCCACCGCGACCGGGCCGATCATGATCAGTGGCGTCTGCCCACCATCCGTGTCAGTCAGCGCCACCGGCCAGCTTTGCAGCGAGCCGATCAGGGCGCCGCCGGCATCGACCGTGGCGAAGGAGAGGGCGGGCAGCCAGGGCATGTCCTGACGAATGCGATAGGCGGTGCGGCCATGACGGTCGGGGCCGAACGCCGCGTCGAGCAGCTGCTCGATCGCCGTTTCGGGCTGACTGTTGAGGGGCACAATGTCTGACACGTCTTGCCGATCCGCCATCAATGGCGCATGGGGCAGCGCCGGAAGCGGGGCTTTAGCGTCCGCTTCGCAAAATGAAAGACTAAATAGGCCCCGGCCCGCACCATCTTATGGGGCGGACGCGGCCCTGATGTGGCAAGGCTATGCAGACTGGATTTGACGATTTTCTGACGCTGGAGGTCAACGACCTGCATGTCGACGTGCTGACCGGCATCTATTCGGAGGAGACGCATCTCCCCCAGCCGCTGCGCATTTCCATCCGCGCGCGCCTGCGAATCGCCGATCATTATGAGCCGGAAACGCCGCTGACCGCGTCCAAAAACTATATGGACCTGAAGCATGCCGCGTCGACCGCACTGCCCGAAGGCTTGCATTTCACCCTGATCGAGGCGGTGGCCGACCATATCATCGACACCATCTTCCTTCAGGATGACAAGGTCAGCCATGTCGAAGTGAAGATCGTGAAGCTGGCCCTGTCCGAACGCGGCGAGGAAATCGGCATCACGCTGGGCCGCGGGCGGAAGTAGCGCGCCCAGCCCCGTTCGTTTCGAGCCCCGTTCGTTTCAAGCGAAGTCGAGAAACCTGTCTCCACTTCGCCCGAAGCCCAACTCACCCCTTCTTGATCAGGCCGATCTCGATCAGCCGCTCGGTCAGATAATCATGCGCGCTGATCGGCGGATCGCGGCGCGGATTATCCTCGCTCACGCATTGCGGCAGCGCGTCGATCATGAAGTCGGGGCGCAGGTGCAGAAAGAAGGGCATGGAATAGCGCGAATGGCCGCGCCGTTCCGGCGGCGGATTGACCACGCGATGGCTGGTCGACGGCAGCATATGGTTGGTCAGCCGTTGCAACATGTCGCCGACATTGATCGCCAGCGCGCCGGGCGGCGGCACCACGGGCAACCAGTTGCCGCTGCGATCCTTCAGTTCCAGCCCGCCTTCTTCCGCGCCCAGCAACAGGGTGATGAGGTTGATATCCTCATGCGCGCCCGCGCGGATGCCCGGCGCCTGCGGCGACACCGGCGGATAATGGAGCAGGCGCAGGATCGAATTGCCATTTTCAATGGGGCCGTCGAACCAGCGTTCGGGCAGGCCCAGATAGAGCGCAATGGCGGACAGCAATTCCGCGCCGACCCGGTCGAACTCGCGATAAAGTTTCGCGAACACCGGCTCGAACTCCGGCATTTCCGTGGGCCACACGTTGGGCGGCATCGTCTCGGCCAGCGGATCGCCTTCGGGCAGGTCGCGGCCGACATGCCAGAATTCCTTCAGGTCATTCTCGCTCGCGCCCTTGGCGATCTCGACGCCGAACGCGGTATAGCCGCGCTGGCCGCCGTTATACTTGGCATCATAGGCGCGCTTGGTTTCCACCGGCAACTCGAAGAAGCGACGCGCCAGCGCCCAGCCATCATCGACCAGTTTCTGGTCCATGCCATGGTCCTTCACCATGGCGAAGCCGAAGCGTTGGAAGGATTGGCCAAAGGCCGTGGCAAAATCCGCCTTGCTCATGTCCGCCATGGACAGGACAGGCACCTGGTCCAGCACCGCTTGCGACACGTCTTATCTCCACTATTCGTTCAGATGGGGCGATGGCTCATCATATAGGCCAGCCCGCGCATGACGCATCCTTGATCGCGCCGGGGCGCTGTTGCAAGGAGGCAGGATGAACTACTGGCTGATGAAATCGGAACCCGATGCCTTCTCCTATGACGATCTCGTCAAAAAGGGGAAGGCCGAATGGGACGGCGTGCGCAATCATGCGGCGCAGGGCCATATGAAGGCGATGCGCAAGGGCGACCTCGCCTTCTTCTACCACAGCAATATCGGGGTCGAGGCGGTCGGCATCATGACGATCGTGGAAGAAGCGACCCCCGACAGCACGGACGAGACAGGCAAGTGGATCGCGGTCCATGTCGCGCCGGTCGAACGGCTCGCCAGACCGGTGACGCTCAAGACGATGAAGGCCGATTCGGCGCTGGCCGACATGGTCATGCTACGCCAGTCGCGTCTGTCCGTCGCGCCGCTGACGAAAGCAGAGTTCGACCATATCGTCGGACTATCAAAGGCTTAAGCAGCCTGGTGGAACGCGGTTGCACATGATGCAATCGGATCGTCATTTTTTGCGATTGTCGCTTTGACGCACCGCACCATATGACGGCCTTCAACAGAACAAGAATATAAGAGGTGTTTGATCGGCATTCACAAGGAGTTTACCCATGCGAATGCTGTCCAAGTTCATTGTCGCCGGCGCCGTCAGCGCCATCGCCGCCACCGCTGTCCAGGCTCAGGACGCCGCTCCCAAGCAGCGTTTCACCCACGAAGGCTATACCTACGTGTATGAAGTGAAGGACACGAAGACCGGCAAGCAGATTTCCGGCCGTCGTTTCCCCGACGCCGTCGCGTTCAACCTGTCGGTCAAGAACGGCAAGGTTTCGGGCGTGTCGGGTGGCCAGCAGGTCGCCTTCAAGGTCGAAGACGCGCGCGGCGCCGCTTCGGAAGCCTCGGCTGACTGATTGATAGCGCGCTCCAAAACGGAACGTTGCAGACAGATAGGGACGGCATCCGACGGGATGCCGTCCCTTTTTTGTTGCCGTTCAGTGGGGCCAGCGCCTGAATGACCGGCGCCGAATGACCGGCGCGCGCTCCTGACACGCGCCGGTTTGCGGCATCAGCGGCAGGTGCGCTTGCTATCGATCGATTTGCCGAGCAGCGCACCGCCG
>JAGVJS010000372.1 GCA_020051025.1 Sphingobium sp.
CATGCGCCAGCGCAGCAGCGGGTGCAGGTCAAGCGGGAGCAGCGACGCTTCATGCGCCCAATATTCGAACAGGCACCGATCACTCGGACGGCCCCAGGCCGCGGCATCCAGCCATCCGCGGTCATAGCCGCCCAGCCGGGAAAAAGCCGGCATATAATGGGCGCGGGCCAGGACATTGACACTGTCAATCTGATGCAGGCCGAGCCGGTCGGTCGTCTTGCGCAGATGCAGTTTGGTCGGCGTAGCCGGACGAGCACGGCCAAACCCCTGAGCGGCCAGTATGATCCTGCGCGCTTCATCGACGGAAAGGCTGACGGTCATGTCCGACAGCTACGCCAATATGGCTGGAAAGGCACCTATGCTTATTGGATCTGGGCCAGCCAGTCCGCGAGGTTATAGTGATTGCTAACCCGCGCAATCTTGCCATCACGGAACTGGAAGAATGTGCCGACGCGCAGCCGATAGCCCTGCCCGCGTGCGGACGGCAGATCGCCATCCGTCTCCAGATAGCGGCCCGTCAGCATGAATTCCGCCGCACCACGTGATCCATCAGGCGAAAGGAGAAAGACCGGGTCGATCACCTCTTCCTCGTAACAGCGGTTCATATGATCGAGAAAGTCGGCAAAACGCTGCTTCCCCTCCCGCACGGTCCCTTGCGACGGCTCATGCACGACATCGTCGGTCAGAAGGTCCAGCATGGCGGCGGAATCGCCGCGATTGAAGGCCGCATAGTAACGGTCCAGCAGGTCGATGCTCATTTATCGTCCTTCCATCTTCAGGCGCGAAGGCGCTCAGAATGCCAGCGCAGATGGTCCGCCATGAAGGTGGAAATGAAATAATAGCTATGGTCGTAGCCGGGTTGCAGGCGCAGCGTCAGGGCGATGCCTGCCGCTTTGCAGGCATTGTCCAGCAGTGCCGGCTTCAGCTGTTCGGTCAGGAACGAGTCCGCGTCGCCCTGATCGACCAGCAGGTCGGGGACGCGCGCGCCATCTTCTATCAGCGCCACGGCATCATGCCTGCGCCAGGCGGCCCGATCGTCGCCCAGATAGCCGGACAGAGCCTTTTGCCCCCATGGCACCTGCGACGGCGCGACGATGGGCGAAAAGGCCGAGACCGCCTTGTACCGATCCGGGAGAGACAGGCCGATAGTCAGCGCGCCATGGCCGCCCATGGAATGGCCCATGATCGACTGGCGATCCGGATCGGCAGGGAACGCCTCCCCGATCACCGCAGGGAGTTCCTGCGTCACATAAGTCCACATGCGATAATGGGGCGCAAAGGGCGCCTGGGTCGCATCGACATAGAAACCGGCGCCAAGACCGAAATCATAGGCGCCGTCCGGATCGTCCGCCACGTCCTCGCCGCGCGGGGATGTATCGGGCGCGACGAAGATAAGGCCGAGTTCCGCGCACAGCGCGCGAAACTCGCCCTTTTCGGTGACATTGGCATGGGTGCAGGTCAGGCCCGACAGATACCAGACCACCGGCAGCTTCGCCCCCGGTTCATGATCGGGGACATAAACGGAAAACACCATGTCAGTACCGGTGGCCGCAGAGGCGTGTTTATACACGCCCTGCACGCCGCCGAAGCTGCGATTGGTTGACAGGGTCTCGATCGCCATGGTCAGAAGACGACGACCGAACGGATGCTCTTGCCGGCGTGCATCAGGTCGAAGGCTGTATTGATGTCCTCCAGGCCCATGACATGGGTGATCATCGGGTCGATCTCGATCTTGCCGCTCATATACATGTCGACGATCTTGGGCACGTCGGTACGGCCCTTGGCCCCACCAAAGGCCGTGCCGCGCCAGTTGCGGCCAGTGACAAGCTGGAAGGGGCGGGTCGCGATTTCCTTGCCGGCCTCGGCCACGCCAATGATGATCGACGTGCCCCAACCGCGATGGCAGGCTTCCAGCGCGGTGCGCATCACTTCGGTATTGCCGGTCGCGTCGAACGTATAGTCAGCGCCGCCGTCGGTCATTTCCACGATCTTCGCGACCGTCTCCTCGCGCGACAGGCCTTTGCTGTCGAGGAAGTCGGTCATGCCGAACTTGCGCCCCCATTCCTCCCGGTCGGGATTGATGTCGACGCCGATGATCTTGTTCGCGCCGGCGAGGCGCGCGCCTTGAATGACATTGAGGCCGATGCCGCCCAGGCCGAAGATCACGACATTGTCGCCCACCTGCACCTTGGCCGTGTTGATGACCGCGCCCACGCCCGTCGTGACGCCGCAGCCGATATAGCAGCTGGACTGGAACGGCGCGTCCTCGCGGATCTTCGCCACGGCGATATCCGGCAGCACGGTGAAGTTGGAGAAGGTAGAGCAGCCCATATAATGGAAGATCGGCTGCCCCTTGTAGCTGAAACGCGTCGTGCCGTCGGGCATCAGCCCCTTGCCCTGGGTCGCGCGAATGGCGGTGCAAAGGTTGGTCTTGCCGCTGAGGCAGCTTTTGCACTGGCGGCATTCGGGCGTGTAGAGCGGGATCACATGGTCGCCCGGCTTGACCGATGTGACGCCGGGGCCGACTTCCCGCACGATGCCGGCCCCCTCATGCCCCAGGATCGACGGAAATATGCCTTCGCTGTCGAATCCGTCCAGCGTATAGGCGTCCGTATGGCAAATGCCGGTCGCCATGATTTCGACCAGAACTTCGCCCGCCTTGGGGCCTTCCAGATCGACTTCCACAATTTCAAGCGGTTTCTTGGCTTCGAATGCGACGGCGGCACGGGTCTTCATACGACTTCCTTGAATAACTGCGACGGTCTCCTCTAGCATTGCTCCACCTATGCGTTAATATGGCATTTTTGAAATATACTATGTCATTTGAGGGATAATATGTCGGCGTGGGATGGGATCGACGAGTTTATCGCCGTGGCAAAAACCCGATCCTTCACCCGCGCGGCTCGGGCCATCGGCATGTCGCCAACCCATGTCAGTCGTTCGATCATGGCATTGGAACAGCGGGTGCAGGCGCAACTCTTCCATCGCACCACCCGCACCGTCCGCCTGACTGATACGGGGCAGATATTTTTCGAGCGATGCGAGCGGATCGCGCAGGAACGGGACGAAGCGATCGCCCTGATCGGGGAAAGCGGCGAACCGCAAGGCGAATTGCGCGTGACCTGCTCCACGGCTATGGGCGAGCGCTTCGTGGCGCCGATCATCCGCCGCTTCGCCATGCCCCATCCCAAGCTGACCGTGACCGTCGACCTGTCCAACCGCATCGTGGATCTGGTGGCGGAGGGTTATGATCTGGCGATCCGTACGGGGCATGTCGCGGATTCTCGCCTGATTGCAACGCGCGTCGCGTCCCGCACATTGCACACATGTGCGGCACCGGCCTATCTCGCCAGAGCGGGAACGCCGCAGAGTGTGGACGATCTGTCGGCACATGAATGTATCGCAGGCAGCAGCACGATGTGGCACTTTACCGTCGACGGCAAAGAAGCACTGCATCATCCAAAAGGGCGCTTTCGCTGCAACAGCGGCGACGCTGTAATGGAGGCCTGCATTTCCGGGCTGGGTATCTGTCAGTTACCGGACTTTTACATCCTGCCCTATCTGAAACATGGCATGGTCGAGTTGGTCCTAGAGACATATCAGCCCGAGGATGAACCGATCTGGGCCGTCTATCCGCAACGTCGGCATCTGCTGCCCAAGGTGCAGATGGCTGTCGACAGCCTGCGTCACCAACTGGGGCCGGCCATGAATATCCGCGCGCAGGGGGTTTAGAGCGGGGCCTCAGCCGCCGGTGCTGCGCCGGATGACTAGCCGTGCCGGCAGCGTGCTGGCTGGCAAAGGCTGATCCTCCACTTGCGCGACCAGCGTATCGACCAGCAATTGTCCGGCACCTTTCATATCCTGCATGATGGTGGTGAGCGGCGGCGTTGTCAGGCTGGCGGCGGGAATATCGTCGAAGCCGACGATGGCGACATCGC
>JAGVJS010000232.1 GCA_020051025.1 Sphingobium sp.
CAAGCGGCTGCTGGCGGTGGGGACCGACTGCGCTGGGCAAGACATATACCGCGCTTGCGGTCGTGCGCGCCTTTGCCGACCGGGGCATCGCCACCGATTTTCGCTCCACTGGCCAGACCGGCATCATGATCGCGGGCGGTGGCGTGCCGATGGACGGCGTCACCAAATCGACCAAGGCGCAGGCGTTGGACGGCGTCGTCTATGCCATGCGCACGGTACGGGCCGGTTTCACCACCGTTGCCGATCTCGGTTCCGATCCCGAAGCGATCAACGCGCTGCGCGATGCGATCGCGTAAAAGAAGGTCGTCGTGCCGCGCATCCTGGCCGCCGGCATCGTCGCGGCGCATGGCGGCCATGGCGACGTCCATGGTAATCGGCAGGAAATATTGGATCTGTTCCGCCCGACCACCCTCTGTTCGGGCGCTGACGATTGCGCGCGTGCCGTGCGGCAGGCGGTGCAACAGGGTGCGGACGTCATCAAGACCGCTTCGACCGGCGGCGTCATGTCGGACACGGCGGCCGGCCTTGGCCAGCAGATGAGTGACGCGGAACTCGTCTCCATTGTCGAAACCGCGCACCGGCTGGGGCGCAAGGTCGCGGCCTATGCCCACGGCACGGACGGCGTCAACGCCGCCCTGCGCGCCGGCGTGGATTCGGTCGAACATGGCACCTATCTGGACGCGGAATCCCTGCGCCTGTTCAAGGCGAAGGGCGGCTATCTGGTGCCGGCCCTGCTGGCTGGCGACACCGTGACGCGGCAGGCGGACACGGCCGAATGGATGCCCGCCACGGTCCGGGCCAAGGCGCGGATCGTCGGCCCGCTGATGATCGACGCCGATCGACGCGATCCGCGCGGCCACGGTCCGGGTCGCCACCCATGTCGGGCTGGACAAGGAGGTCGGCTCGATTGTCCCCGGCAAAGCGGCGGACATCGTTGCGGTCAAGGCCGATCCGCTGGCGGACATTCGTGCGCTCGAAACCATGGCTTCCTGGGCAGTTTTACTGTCCCTTCACCACGACCATCACTGCGCCGCGTGCCGGCACGGCATAGCTGGCGGGCAGGGTGGCCTCTGTCGCGCCGGACCATTGATTTTCGACCTGTGTGATCGAGGTGAACCCTGCATCTGCCGCCGCCAGCGCCATGATCGCGCCTTCGGTCCCGCGATTGAACAGCGCCAGCGCTACGCGCCCGTCCGCCAGCGGCTTGGCCCACACTTCCAGCGCCCCCTGCTTGCGCACGGCCTTGCCCTGCACCCCACGCGAATCCTGGTCGATCGCGATGACCCGGCGGTTGGTCAGCATCGCCAGCGTCGCCGCATCCGTTTCGCGCAGGTCGTGGCCCATCATCAGTGGCGCGGCCGACATTGCCCACAATGTCATATGGGTGCGATATTCGTCGGCGCTCATCCCGCCATTGCCGATTTCCAGCATGTCGGGATCGTTCCAGCCATGCGGCCCGGCATAGGCGGCGTTGCCATTCTTGTCGAAACCGATTTCGGCCATCGTCTCATAATCGTCGGTAATGTCGCCGGTGGTGCGCCACAATTGCCCACCGACATCGCGGCCCCAGCTGCCGACGTCGAAACGTCCATATTCGCACAGGGAAAAGATCATCTCCCGCCCGGTAGCCTGCAAGGCCGCACCCATTTCATGATAGCTGCGCTTGACCGTATCGGCGTCGGCATAGAACCATTCGCCCGAACAGAGATCATATTTCAGATAGTCGAAGCCCCAGTCGGCGAAGCTCTTGGCATCCTGCGCGACATGGCCATAGCTGCCCTCATAACCGGCGCAAGTGCGCGGTCCCTGCGAACTGTAGATGCCGATCTTCAGCCCCCTGGCATGGACATAATCGGTTAGCGCCTTCATGTCCGGGAACTTCGCGTTCGGCTGCAACACGCCGCTGGCGTCGCGCTTGCCCTGCCAGCCATCGTCGATATTGATGTAGGTGTAGCCCGCATCGCGCAGCCCGCTCGACACCATCGCATCGGCCATGGCGCGCACCGTCTTGTCGTCGATCTGTTCGGCAAACTTGTTCCAGCTGCTCCAGCCCATCGGCGGCGTAGCGGCCAGCTTGCTGGGGATGGTCTGGCCCAGCGGCGGCAACGGCGTAAATCGGAAAGCCCGCGCCTTTGCATCCTTCGCCGTGCCGCGATAGCCGTCGATCGCGATCGGGCTTTCCCAGATCTGCCCTTCCAGATGCGGCTTCCCGTCCTTCAGGCTGACACTCCAACTGCGCGTCGGATGGTCGCGGTCATTGATGTTGCGCGCCTCGAACAGCAGCTTCCCGTCCGCGATGCGCGGGTTCATCATGTCGACCGGACCGTACCAGAGCGTTGTGACGCGCCCCTCTATCTTCGCACCCTTGCTCGTCACCTCCATCATGGTGACGCCGGGCGTGGGTGGCGCCTTGTGGAACAGCCAGACGCCGTCGAAAGCGGTTTTGGCGGCGGCGGGCGTGGTCAGGCTGGCGGTGGCGAACAAGGCAGCAAAAAGGGCGCGCGTCATCGCGATCTCCTCGTTGGATCAGTGAAAAACGACAATGGGAAGGATGGATGCGGCCGTCAGGCGGTCGCTTCCTCCTGTCGGGCGCCGCTGCGGGTGCGGCTGTAGAGGCAGTAGAAGAGCAGGCCGATCACGTTCCATGCGCCAAAGCGGATCAGCGTGCTATCGGGCAGGCTGAACAGCAGATAGGCGCAGCCCAATATGGTCAGCGTCCCGACGACATAGGGCTGCGGGCAGCGGAACAGGCGGGGCAGTTCGGGCGAGCGGCGGCGCAGGATCATCAGGCAGGCGCCCACCGCCATGAAGGCGATCAGCGTGCCGGCATTGGCCAGTTCGGCAATCTCGTCCAGGCGGAAGATGCCGGCGACCAGCGCGATCG
>JAGVJS010000058.1 GCA_020051025.1 Sphingobium sp.
AAACCGCCGCCCAGCGCCGCGCTCGCCGCCCCCAGTTGATGCCCGGCGAAGATCCAGCCGAAGACGATATTGGCCCGTTCCGGCCCAAACCGCTGCGCCGTCAGCTTCACCGTCGGCGGCACCGTCGCGATCCAGTCAAGCCCATAGAAGACCGCAAAGAGCGACAGGCTGTAGAGCGAAAAGTCGCTGAACGGCAGATAGAGGAGAGACAGGCCCCGCAGCCCATAATAGACGAACAGCAGCCAGCGATTGTCGAACCGGTCGCTCAGCCAGCCTGACCCCAGCGTGCCGAAAAAGTCGAAGAAACCCATCATCGCCAGCATCGACGCCGCGCCCACCGCCGCCAGCCCATAATCGCCGCACATGGCGATGAAATGGGTCTGGATCAGGCCATTGGTGCTGGCGCCGCAGACGAAGAAGGAAAAGAAGAGGATCCAGAAGGTCGGCACCTGCGCCGCATCGCGCAGCACCTGGACCGGCATCGCCAGCAGCGCGCCCAGACTGGCGGGCTGGGGCGGGACGACCTGAACCGCACGCTCACCATAGGGTGCCAGACCCAGATCCGACGGCCGATCGCGCATCAGCAGGATGACGACCATGCCTGCCACAACGATCGCGCCGCATATCAGCAGCAAAGCCGTGCGCCAGCCATGCGCCTCCGTCAGGCCGGCGAGCAGCGGCAGGAACGCCAGTTGTCCGGTCGCGGTACTGGCCGACAGCAATCCCATCACCAGCCCGCGCCGCTGCCCGAACCATCGCGTCGCCACCGTTGCGCCCAGCACCATCGCCGTCATGCCGGTGCCCAGGCCAATCACCACGCCCCACAACAGCACCAACTGCCACAACTGCGTCATGCCAAGCGATAGCAGCAAGCCGCCTATGACGATCGACAGGGAAATCAGCATCATCCGCCGCACGCCGAACCGGTTCATGAAGGCCGCGGCGAACGGTCCCATGCCGCCAAACAGCAGGAAGCGGATCGCCAGCGCGCCGCTGATATCTGCCGCGCTCCAGCCAAATTCCTTCTGCAACGGTATGATAAACACGCCCGGCGCCCCGACGGCGCCCGCCACGACCAGCATGGTCAGGAAGGTCGCGCCGACCACTGCCCAGCCATAATGGATATTCCGCGCGGACAGGCGGCGTGCAACATGAGTCGACAGCATCAACTTCCCCCTTCGGGCGACAATCGGACTGGCGTTAAATGATGAACATCATATATAAGGTCAAGAGGCCAATATGGGAGAGCCGGATATGAAGGTTAGCCGCGATCAGGCCGCGCGTAATCGGGAGAAAGTGGTCGAGACAGCGTCTCGCCTGTTCCGGGCGCGTGGCGTGGATGGCGTTGGCATAGGCGAGGTGATGCGCGAATGTGGCCTTACCCATGGCGGGTTCTACAACCAGTTCGGATCGAAGGATGCGCTGGTCGCCGAAGCCTGCGCCGCCTCACTTGCCAACAGTGCCGTCCGCTGGCGCAGCCTCGTGTCGGAGGCTGAGACGGGGGAGGGCGATGCACCCACCGCCATCGCCGCAAGCTATCTCAGCCCCCGCAATCGCGATGACCCGGAAACCGGTTGCGCCCTGATTGCTCTGGGACCGGACGCTGCCCGGCGCGGCGGTGATCTTGCGGGCGCCTTTCGTCAGGGATTCGAGGAACTCACGACGATCCTGCAACAGTCGGGGCCGGACATCGACCGGCAGGAGGCGCTGGCCCGTATGGCGCAGATGGTCGGTGCCATGGTGCTGGCGCGCGGCGTCGCCGATCCGACCCTGTCCGACGAGATACTTGTTGCCGCCCGCCATGCGCTGGACGTCCCGGCATGAGCGATTGGCGCCCCATGGCTGCGGCAGACATTCCCGCCGTCGCAGCTATCTCTGACGTTGTGCATGGCGCCTACACCGAACAGGCGGCCGTCTATGTCGAGCGCCTGCAACTCTATCCGGCGGGTTGCTGGCTGCTGGAACGGGATGGCAAGGCGATAGGCTATCTGATCAGCCACCCCTGGGCGGGTCGGCAACCGCCAGTATTGAATCATTCGATACAGGCGTTGCCCAAACCTGCCGATCATTATTATCTGCATGATCTCGCCCTGTTGACCGATGCGCGAGGCAGCGGCGCGGCGCAGGCCGCGATCGGGATCGTGCGAGATCAGGCCCGAACGGCTGGCTATGCGCGGATCGCACTCACGGCCGTTAATGGGGCGGACGCTTTTTGGGTGCGAAATGGCTTCACCGCGCTGACCGACGGCGAAACCTATGGAAGCGGCAGCGTCGCGATGGAGCAGTTGCTCTAAGAACGACTGCTCCCCAGATTGGATCAGAGCCAGCTACGTCCATCCGGCCCCGCGCAGCCATGGGGCGGCAACTGATTGGCGAAGCGTGCCTGCATCTTGTGGCAGCCCCAATTGCGCAGCGGTGCAGGCATATAGCCATTCAGCGCGATGCCGACCTCATCATAGGGGCTGTCCCCCTGCGCGACATAGGCATACCAGCGCCCGCCAAACATGACTGAGATAGCAATCAAAAGAACGATCACAAGCCTCAGAAACTTCTGCATTTTAATTCCGATGTAAGGGGAGGGGGAGGGATACCCCCTGCCGCCGTGATCGGTAACGATCAAGCCTGTTAACCACCTCTCACCCGCAAGAGCCGGATAACAAAAAAGCCCCGGATCGCTCCGGGGCTTCTTTCGTCAATCTATCCGACCGATCAGGCCAGCGCGAACCGCGCCATCTTGCCCAGCCGGTCACCGGCGATGCGCATCATCGCCTTTTGCAGCTTTTCGAAGGCGCGAACCTCGATCTGGCGGACACGCTCGCGCGACACACCATAGACCTGGCTCAGTTCTTCCAGCGTCTTGGGCTCCTCCGCCAGACGACGTTCGGCCAGGATATGCTTTTCGCGATCGTTGAGATCGGTCATCGCCTCGACCAGCATCTCGTGACGCTGGGTCTTTTCCTGTTCCTCGGCGACACGCTCGTCCTGAAGCGGATCGGTGTCCTGCAACCAATCCTGCCACTGGCCTTCGCCATCCTCGCGCATCGGCACGTTGAGCGACGTATCGCCACCCATCGCCATGCGGCGGTTCATGGATACGACGTCATCTTCCGACACGCCCAGATCGGTGGCGATCTTGGTCACGTCCTCCGGACGCAGGTCGCCATCCTCGAACGCTTCGATGTTATTTTTCATCCGGCGCAGGTTGAAGAACAACTTCTTCTGCGACGCGGTGGTGCCCATCTTGACCAGCGACCAGCTGCGCAGGATGAATTCCTGGATCGACGCGCGGATCCACCACATGGCGTAGGTCGCCAGACGGAAACCGCGTTCCGCCTCGAACTTCTTCACGCCTTGCATCAGGCCGATATTGCCTTCGGAAATCAGCTCGCTGACCGGCAGGCCATAGCCGCGATAGCCCATCGCGATCTTCGCCACCAGGCGCAGATGCGACGTGACCAGCTGGGCTGCGGCCTCGGGATCCTGATGTTCCTCATAACGCTTGGCGAGCATATATTCCTGCTCAGGCGTCAACAGGGGAAACTTCCGAATCTCAGAGAGATAGCGGTTGAGGCTGGCTTCACCGCCCAGCGCTGGAACTGCGGGGACATTGCTCTTGGCCATGTCGTTACCTTTCCCTTTCATGCGCGGCGGAACCCAGAAGAGGCGTCCTGCGC
Source organism: Sphingobium sp. (assembly GCA_020051025.1). Lineage (GTDB taxonomy): Bacteria > Pseudomonadota > Alphaproteobacteria > Sphingomonadales > Sphingomonadaceae > Sphingobium. Next base: position 3,675 of record JAGVJS010000058.1, read on the forward strand.
CGTCGCAAACTTGTCAGAACCTATACGTGGAGCTGGCTTAACAGTTCCTGCATATCGCCGGGCAATACACTTTGAAACATAAGCCGTTCGCTCGTTACCGGATGTATGAACCCCAGGCTTTTGGCGTGCAATGCCTGCCTTTTGAAACCCAGCGTTTCCAGTATTGATTTGAAACCTTTTCTTTCTCTACCGTAAACCGGATCACCGATCAAGGGGTGTCCGATATGGTGCATATGCACGCGAACCTGATGAGTCCGGCCGGTTTCCAGCCGACATTCGACCAGCGCCGCGCCCTGTAACCGCTCCACAACGCGATAGTGGGTTACGGCATGCTTGCCCCGACCTTCCCGATGAACCGCCATCTTCTTTCGATCAGCGTCGGACCGTCCCACCCAGGCATCGACCGTCCCGGTGCCGGGGACCGGCACGCCATAGACGATCGCGGCATAGAGCCGGTCGATGCTATGATCCTTGAACTGGCGCGCCAGCCCTTCATGCGCCTTGTCGGACTTGGCGACCACCAGCAGGCCGGACGTATCCTTGTCGATCCGATGCACGATGTCCGGCCGGGCCACGCCGCCAATGCCGGACAATTGCCCCTGGCAATGATGCAGCAGCGCGTTGACCAGCGTCCCGTCCAGATTACCCGCTGCCGGATGCACGACCAGCCCGGCCGGCTTGTCCACCACGATCAGGTCGGCATCTTCATGCACGATGGTCAGCGGGATATCCTGCGCCACCGTATCCAGAGGCACGGGAGCAGGCAGGGTGACGGTAAAGCTCTGGCCAACCGCGACCTTCATGGACGCATTGATCTTGGACACGTTCGGCGACGCCACCTGTCCTTCGCCGATCAGGCTCTTCAGCCGCTCGCGCGAAAGGTCCGGCAACAAGTCCGCCAGCGCACGGTCAAGCCGCAGGCCGTCCTGCGTCTGACTGATAATTGCTTCGATGATGGAAACCCCCGGAACCATTGGTTACGGATGTAGGAATGATTGTAGGAATTTCAAGATCGCTGTTGGAACAAATCGTGGCCCTGGCCGCCGCCGACCGGCATGAGATATGTGGCCTCCTGCTCGGCACCCAGGATCGGATAGAAGCCATCATCTCCGCCGCCAATGTCGCGGCCGATCCCGCGCGTCACTTTGAACTGGACCCGGCAGCATTGATCGCCGCGCATCGCGCCGCGCGTTCGGGAGCGCACGCGATCATCGGTCATTATCATTCCCACCCGTCAGGTGTCGCCGCCCCGTCGGCAACCGATGCGGCCTGCGCCACGCCGGACGGAAGTTTATGGCTCATCGTCGGGGGCGGGGAGGCGACTTTATGGCGCGCCGGGCCGGGTACGGCGGTTAACGTCCATTTTACCAAAATGCATCTCGACAGTCGGTGACCGAAAGGCGGCAAGCCGGGCTTGCATCGGCGGTCCGTGCAGCGCATTAGCCAGTAAAGCGCTTCCTTTCCTCCTTATCCGGCGATCCTGACCCGCATGACTCATCCGACCGACAGTATCGAATTTGCCAGCCTGCTTTGCTCGCGTCTGTGCCATGATTTGCTCAGCCCGGTCGGTGCGCTCAATAACGGGCTGGAACTGATGGCGGACGAAACCGATCCCGAAATGCGCCAGCGCTGCCTGGATCTGCTGGCGGACAGCGCGAAGACCTCGGCCAACAAGCTCAAATTCTTCCGCCTCGCCTTCGGGTCCGCCGGCGGCTTCGGCGACGCGGTTCCCCCGCACGAGGCGAAGGTCGCGATCGAAGGCATGTTTGCGACAGCCGGCCGGGTGAAGGTCGGCTGGCTGGTCGAGGAACAGATGCTCGACAAGCTGGCAGCCAAGATCCTGCTCAATCTGGCGTTGATCGCCGGCGATGCGCTGGTGCGCGGAGGACAGTTGGATATTGGTGCGGAAAAGCGGCCGGGACTGACTGAAATCGTTGTACGCGGCGAAGGGCCGAAGGTCGTGCTGGACCCCGATCTGCGCGGCGCTCTGGCGGGCACTTTGCCGATTGAGGGGCTGGCGTCTCGCACCGCCGCCGCCTGGATGATCCGTCAGATGGTGATGGAATGCGGCGGCGAAATCGCTCTGTCGCCGCCGGGCGAGCCGGTGCTGCTGTTCGGCGCCTCGATCCCCGATCGGCGCCCGTAAAAGCACGAAATAGCTGTCCAACTTGCTGTTGCAGAACGGGCGGTTTCTAGGCCGGTATCTCCTGCATTTCCGCGACTAATCGGGCCATCAACTCGCCAGCAGGCAAGGCGCGCGCCAGGGGCGCGCCCTGTCCCGCCCATTGTGCGCCATAGCCGCCTTCACCCGCCGCCTTCGCGGCCTGATTGAGCGCCTTTCCGGCATCATAGGCGATCGGATAATCGGGATGGGGCAGGTCTGTCTGTATGCCCCATTGCGTAAAGCGATTGGACAGGCAGCGGGCTGGGCGACCCGATATCGCGCGCGTTAATATGGTGCGATACGCCCTCGGGCTGAATAGTGCCGCACGATAGGCTTCATCTGCGCTGCTTTCCGGGCAGGCGATGAAGGCTGTGCCCAATTGGGCCGCTACCGCGCCGATATCGAGTGCTGCCCTGACCCCTTGGCCATCCATGATCCCGCCCGCCGCGATGACCGGCAAGCCCGCCTGCGCCACCAGCAATCGGGTCAGCGGCAACATGCCCAGTTCGGTGTCCGGCGCTTCGGGATCGAAGACGCCGCGATGGCCGCCGGCCTCTATGCCTTGCGCCACCACG
>JAGVJS010000207.1 GCA_020051025.1 Sphingobium sp.
CAGGCGGATTGGTCGGAGGATTGACCGTCCCGCCCGACGCGGCGATTGCGGGCGAAGTGAGACTGGTCGACAGCAGCACCACCATTGCCGGCGGCACGGCTATACCCCTTGCCAGAAAGGCGCGGCGATCCGTCGCCGCAAACGCGCAACCCCTGTTGTCCATCATATTTTCCGTTGCTCTAAAGCGAGCTATGCCCACCCCCGCAGGGAAGGGCAGTCCCAATCGCAAAGCAAACAAACCGGCCATGGTCGGGGTTCCCGATATGATGCACGGTTCATCGAAAAAATATTGATAATATTATGATTTTCATGGTCGCGCGCTTCGTGGTTCATCCGATGGGAGTAGCAGCAGCGCCTTTGACGCACCGCCTTGCGATCCGCGCCGAAGCAATTATCTGATTGGGTACTCACTGTCTGGCCAGGCCGCACCCATATTGGATGACCTATATGCGCCATTTCATCCCCCTGCTCGCCGCGACCTTCCTCGTCGCTTCCACCCTCTCCTCCGCCGCGCCGGCATTTGACCCCGCCCGCGTCAGCCAGGATGTGAAAACGCTGTCCGACGACAGCTTCGAAGGGCGCGCCCCGGCGACGCTCGCCGAGGCGAAGACCGTCGCCTTCATCAGCGGGCGGATGAAGGCCGCCGGTCTCCAGCCCGGTGGACCTGACGGCGCGTGGACACAGGACGTGCCATTGCTCAAGGCCGACATTATAGGCACGCCGGCGCTGTCGATGACGATCGGCGGCGCGGTGCGGTCCCTGTCGCAGGGCAATGAGATCGCGGTTCGCGCGGCGCTGACGGGCCAGGACAGGGTGGACATCAAGGCCGCGCCGCTCGTCTTCGTCGGCTACGGCGTCAAGGCCGCCGAGCGCGGCTGGGACGATTTCAAGGGGGCCGACCTGAAGGGCAAGATCCTGGTAGTTCTCGTCAACGATCCCGACTTCGAGGGAGGGGCCGGGGAACTCGGGGGTGATTTCGGCGGCAAAACGATGACCTATTATGGCCGCTGGACCTATAAATATGAAGAAGGCGCGCGGCAGGGCGCGGCCGGCGTCCTCGTGATCCACGAATATGAACCTGCTTCCTATGGCTGGGCCACGGTCAAGAACTCCAACACCAACACGATGTTCGACATTGTCCGCGCCAATCCCAGGGCGGAGCATGTTCCGATCGAGGGCTGGGTCCAGCGCGACCTCGCCGCCGACCTGTTCAAGGCGGCGGGCCTGGATTTCGACGCGATGAAGAAGGCCGCGCAGCGCAAGGACTTCAAGCCGGTCGCACTCAACGCCACGCTCGATGCGTCATATGCCGTGAAGGCCGAGACCATAGTGTCGAAAAATGTACTGGGCCGCCTGCCCGGTAAGACCCGCCCGAAGGAGACCGTCGTCTATTCGGCGCATTGGGACCATCTCGGCATCGGCCTGCCCGACGCGAAGGGCGACCGCATCTACAACGGCGCGAAGGACAATGCCTCTGGCATCGCTGCGATGCTCGAATTGGGCCGCGCCTTCGCCAAGGCGCCGCGCACCGATCGCTCGATCGTCTTCCTTGCGGTCACCGCCGAGGAGAAGGGGCTGCTGGGCTCCGAATATTACGCCGCCAACCCGGTCTATCCGCTGGCGACGACGGCGGGCGTGATCAACATGGACAGCATCATCGGCGAAGGCGCGGCGAAGGACTTCACCATCTCCGGCGTCGCCAGGCTGGGCCTGCTCGACCTGCTGATCGCCGAAGGCACGAAGCTCGGCCGCACCTACACGCCCGATCCGCGTACCGAGACCGGCGGCTTCTACCGGTCGGACCATTTCACCCTGGCGAAACAAGGCGTGCCCGCTATCTCCTTCAAGCCGGGCCGCGACCTCGCCAATGGCGGCGTCGCGCGCGGCAAGGCACTTGCCGATGCTTATACGAAAGACGCCTATCATCAGCCTGCCGACGAATGGAGCGCGGACTGGGACCTGTCAGCGCTCACGCCCGACCTGACCCTCCTCTACAACACCGGTCGCGCGCTTGCCGACAGCCGCGCCTGGCCCGAATGGAGCGCCGATTCCGAGTTCAAGGCGAAGCGCGACGAGACGGCGGCGGCGCGGAAATAGAACACACATCCTTGCCGTCACCTCAGCGGAGACGAGACCTTGGCATAAGTCGCCATCCCTGCCTCAAACCGTCATTCCCGCGAAGGCGGGAATCCATGGACGGCGGCACATCCAGCTTCGTCGCCTTTCCGTAGATTCCCGCCTTCGCGGGAATGACGAAGGAGAGGTTGCGCATATCTATGCAAAGGTTCCACTTCCGCTGACATGACGATCCGGAAAAGGGCCCAGATCTTTACGGAATCCTTATGCTCTAGCCCCGCTTCTCGCATGGCATTTTTACGCACGCTCATGGTCTGGCTGCCCCCTGTCTTTCGATATCAGGGGTATTCATGTCCGGCACAGCAACCAGCCAGGGTACGCGCTTCAACATAGGTGCGCTAACCCTCGGCGCGATCGGCGTCGTCTACGGCGATATCGGTACGAGCCCGCTTTATGCTTTCCGCGAGGCGCTGGCCCAATCCGCCGCCGACGGCATCTCCCGCGCGGAAATATTGGGGGTGCTCAGCCTGGCGCTCTGGGCGCTCATCCTCGTCGTCACGATCAAATATGTGCTGTTCCTGATGCGGACCGACAATAATGGCGAAGGCGGCGTACTTTCGCTGATGGCGCTGGCTCGGCGCGCCACCGGCGGACGGATGGCCATCACCGTGCTCGGCGCGCTCGGCGCGGCGCTCTTCTATGGCGACGCGATGATCACGCCCGCGCTATCGGTGCTGTCGGCGATCGAGGGGCTGAAGACCATCGATGGCGTCGCGCCGTGGATGAACGAGAATCTCATCATCGCGGTTGCGGCGGCTATCCTGATCGGCCTGTTCGCGATCCAGTCCTTCGGCACCGCCAGCGTCTCGCGTCTGTTCGGCCCGATCTGCGTGCTGTGGTTCCTTGCGATCGGCGGTGTCGGCGCGATGAACATCGCCGTCGCGCCGGAGATATTGCTCGCCTTCAACCCGGCCTATGCCTTAGCCTTCATGTTGGAGCATGGCGTGATCGGGCTGTTCGTCCTCGGTGCGGTATTCCTGACTGTCACCGGCGCCGAGGCGCTGACCGCCGACATGGGACATTTCGGGCGCGTGCCGATTCAGCTCGGTTGGTTCCTGCTCGTCTTCCCCGCGCTGGCGCTCAACTATCTCGGCCAGGGCGCGTTCGCGCTCGACCGGCTCGCGACCGCCCAGGCATCCGGCCGGGCGCTCGCCAATGCCGACTGGTTCTTCCTGATGACCCCCGAAGGCGTGCGCCTGATCATGGTCGCGCTGGCGACGATGGCGACGATCATTGCCAGCCAGGCGGTCATCACCGGCGCCTATTCGCTGACTCAGCAGGCGATCGCACTCGGCCTCTTCCCGCGCATGAAGATTCTCCAGACCAGCGAGGAGCATTCGGGCCAGATCTATGTGCCGGTGATCAACTGGCTGTTGCTGGCCGGCGTGCTGATCCTGATCCTCCAGTTCCGCAATTCCTCGGCGATGGCCGCCGCCTATGGCATCGCGGTGACGGGCACGATGGTCGTCACCACCTGCCTCGCCTTCGTCGTGATCTGGAAATTGTGGCAATGGCGGCCGCTGTTCGCCGCGCTGTTCATCGCTCCTCTCCTGCTGATCGACCTGATCTTCTTCGGCGCGAACATCCTGCGGGTAGTCGAGGGCGGCTGGGTGCCGCTGCTGATCGCCGCCGTGATCGGCCTGCTGATCCGCATCTGGCTGAAGGGCCGCGTGATCATGGGCGCCCAGCTCCACCGCGATACGGTGTCGCTCGACGAACTCGC
>JAGVJS010000053.1 GCA_020051025.1 Sphingobium sp.
CTCTTCCGATCTGTGGCGCTGGCTCGCCTTGGCCGCGTCGAAAGCCTGACCTTCGGCGAACCGCCAGCGGGTGGCGCGGCGCAGATCGTGGTGGATGAAGCGACCTTCATCCTGCCGCTGGAAGGCGTGATCGACATCGCGGCGGAAAAGACCCGCCTCGCCAAGGCGCTGGCCGCGGCGGAGAAGGAGCGGGATGGTCTGGGCGGTCGCCTGTCCAACCCCAGCTTCGTGGAGAAGGCCAAGCCCGAAGCCGTCGCCAAGGCGCGCGAGGATCATGCCGAAAAGACGGCGGAGGCCGAACGGTTGAAGGCGGCACTGGAGCGGCTGGGGTAATGTAAGCCCTTAACAGCCGGGCATAAAAGCTACTATCGTTCATAATGCGCTTGTCGAAAGTCGTGCCTTTCCTAGAAGGGAAAGGCGGCCCCCTCAGACTGACTGCTTGCAGCAGTCGCTCAGGGCAGGCTTCGACAGGCTCAGGGCGAACGGGGGAGGGGATAGCTCTTCCCGGCATCAGCCTGCATGGAAGGAAGCGGAGCATGGCGGCGAATAAACCGGGCACCAAAGACCTGACGCAGGGGCCGATTGCGGCGACCCTGCTGCTGTTCGCCATTCCCACGCTGGCATCCAATATTCTCCAGTCCCTGAACGGGTCGATCAACGCGATCTGGGTCGGCCGCTTCCTTGGTGCGCAGGCGCTGGCTGCGACGGCCAATGCCAATATCATCATGTTTCTGATGTTCTCGGTCGTGTTCGGCTTCGGCATGGCGTCGACCGTGGTGATCGCCCAGTCGGTCGGCGCGCGCGATGTCGACGCGGCGCGGCGGGCTTTCGGCTCTGCGGTCGGCTTCTGCTCGATATTGGGGCTGGGCGTCGCGATTGCCGGCTGGATCGGCGCGCCGGCGCTGTTGCGTATGCTGGCGACGCCGGTCGAGGCCTATGATCTGGCTCTGGTCTATCTGCGCGTCATCTTCTTCGCCATGCCCGCGACGCTGCTGGTGGTAATGATCATGATGGGCCTGCGCGGGGCGGGCGATGCGCGCACGCCGCTGTTCTTCATGATCGTCAGCGTAGCGATCGATCTTGTCCTCAATCCGGTGCTGATCCTGGGGCTTGGACCGGTCCCTGCCTATGGCATCGCCGGATCGGCTGCGGCGACGGCGGCGGCCGGGATCATCAGCTTGATCGGCGTCGTCGCCTTCATCTACATGCAGGACATGCCGCTGCGCCTGCGCGGGGCGGAACTGCGCTATCTCTGGCCCGCCGCAGACCAGCTGCGCATATTGGTGGCTAAAGGGCTACCCATGGGGCTTCAGATGATCGTCATGTCCGCTTCCGGGCTGGTGATGATCGGCCTGGTCAACCGCGAAGGGCTGCTGGTGACGGCGGCCTATGGCGCGGCGCAGCAGATATGGACCTATCTTCAGATGCCGGCCATGGCGATGGGCGCGGCGGTCAGCGCCATGGCGGCGCAGAATGTCGGGGCAGGGCGATGGGACCGGGTCGGCAAGATTGCCGGCTATGGCATTGCCTATCTGCTGGCGATCACCGGGGCGATGATCGTCATCATCCTGCTGTTCCACGCCCCCTTGCTGTCGCTGTTCCTGGGCAGCAATCAGGCGGCGATCGATGCGGCCTGGCATATGCAGTTGCTGGCCAGTTGGAGCTTCATGATCTTCGGCGTCACCATGATACTGTTCGGTGTGATGCGCGCCAATGGTGTGGTGGTGGCGCCGCTCTTCATTCTGACCTTCACCCTGTTCGGGGTGCGGCTCGGCTTTTACGAACTGGGCTATCCTTCGATGGGGGCTGATGCGCTGTGGCTGAGTTTCCCGGTCGGGTCGGCGGTGGCGCTGCTGCTGGCCTGGGCGGTCTATGCACGCGGTGGCTGGCGCAAGGCCAGGCTGATGGTGCCGGTGCATGAAGAAGAATGCCGCGAGTCGGTGAACAGTGAGGCGGAACCGGCCGGGCGGATCGCGCCGGTGGGTTAACGCCCCTGCGCGCGCCAGCGGGTGATGGTGCGTTCCAATATGTCGGCTTCGCTGCCGGATTGGCGCCAGAGTTCGGTGAAGCTGGGATCGCTCGATGCGGGGCGCCGATGCTCTTCCAGATTGTCGAGCGCAACGCGGATCGGCACGGCGACGCCTTCGCCGCAGATGATTGCTTCCCGGTTACGAAGCGCAGGGATCGAATCGAGGAAACCGCGCGCGCCTTCGGGCATGGCGGCTTTCACGAAGGCCTGATCCCGATCGTTGTTCAGGCGCATCGAGATGATGGTGCCGCATTGCGACAGCACGCCTTCGGCCAGGTCGGACGGGCGCTGGGTGATAAGACCCAGCGAGACGCCATATTTACGGCCTTCCTTGGCGATCCGTTCCAATATCTTGCGGACAGCCTGCCCCGATCCGGTGGTGGAATTGGGAATGTAGCGATGCGCTTCCTCGCACACCAGCAGGATAGGACGCTGTGGTTCGTCGCGCGCCCAGATGGCATAGTCGAACACCAGCCGCGACAGCACCGACACGACGGTCGACGTAATGTCGGACGGCATGGCCGACACGTCGATGATGGAAATGGGCTTCCCGTCGGAGGGCAGGCGGAAGATCTTCGCCAGAAAGGCCTGCATCGTGTCTGCGACCAGCATGCCGGAAAACATGAAACTGTAGCGCGGGTCGGCCTTGATCTCGTCGATCTTGGTCTTAAGCCGCATATAGGGGAGCGAATTGGTGCCCTTGTCCAGCTTGCCCATTTCATTCTGGAGAATGGTGGTCAGGTCGGACAGCAGATAGGGCACGGGTGAATCGACCGTCAGCCGGCCGATGCTTTCCGCCAGACGGTTTTTCGATCGTGCGGCGAGCAGGCATTTGGCCAGGATATCGCTGTCCATCGTGCGATCCGAGCCGGAAGAGGTGACGAACACCTCGCAATGCTCCTCGAAATTCATCAGCCAATAAGGGAGGGCGAGGTTGGTCACATCATAGACCGCGCCATTGCTGGCAAAGGCCGCGCCATATTCGCCATGAGGATCAATCATGACGATATGCCCCTGCGGCGACAGATCGCAGATGCGGTGCAGGATCAGCGCGGCGCTGGTCGACTTACCGGTGCCGGTCGATCCCAGCAGCGCGAAATGCTTGCCCAGCATCGAGTCGACATAGAGGGCCGCGCGCGTATCCGTGGTGGGATAGACGGTGCCGATTTCCACATTGGCGCGATCATCGGCGGCGTAAATCTGTTGCATGTCGTGGCTCGACACCGGGAAGATATCGGTGCCGGGCGTGGGATAGCGGGTGACGCCGCGCCGGAAACGATAGATGCGGCCAGTCAGTTTCTCCTCGTCGCCTTCGCCCAGAAAGTCGATGTCGGCAACAATGCCCTTGCTCGCCTGATCCAGCGTCATCGCGCGGACACTGGCAACCAGCCAGCTGTTACCAACGCGCATCTTGACCTGGCTGCCGACCTGGCCTGCCATGGCGATGCAGGGATCGGGGTCCTGGCCCAGGATCGCGAGGGTGTGCGCGTCGATCAAAACCTTCGAGCTGGAGCCGGCGATCTGGAACACCATGCCCATCGCCGGAACCGAAGCGAGATGCGCGGGAGAGAATTGTTGTGCGCCCGGCATATGGGTCATGAGCCTTCATCGTCCCTTCGACCGGAAAGGCTTCCGGTTAACAGGCCGCTTTTAGACAAAAGAGGTAAATATTGGCTTAGCTGCCTTGCCCCCACGCAGTTGCACGGCCCGCATCAGTGTGGAGCGACAAGGTTAAGAGGCGCTGAGCCGGGGTCCGATATGGACCAAGTGCATGTTTGAGTAGGAACATGGGGCCAGTTGAGGCATTGAGAAGGCGTAACAATCAGGGTGGTCGTTTGTCCGATATCCTCAAGCCTGGTGCAGCCCGTCGGTCAGACGCGATTGCGGTAGCGCGGGTCATCTGCATCCTGGGCGTGGTCTATGTTCATGCCTGGACGGGTATGAATGGCGAAGCCCTGCATGCGCTGCGGGGGACGGGGCAGGAAAATCTGCGCTGGTTGCTGATGGAATTGTTCGGACGCAGCGCGGTGCCGCTGCTTGGCCTGATTTCCGGCTGGCTGGTGGCCAATAGCCGGCGAACCCGTAGCTGGGGCGAGCATGTCCGGCGAAAGGCGCGGACGATTCTGCTGCCGATGGCGCTGTGGAACATCATCGCGATCCTGCTGGTATCGGGCGCCGCCTGGCAGTTCGGGCTGGCCGCGCCGGTGCCGCAGTCGGTCTGGTGGACTATCGACGAAATTTTCATCATCACTCGCAATCCCGACATCAATGTGCAGATGCCGTTCCTGCGCGACCTGTTCCTGTGCATGCTGGCCGCGCCCTTGCTGGTGCGCCTGCCCAACTGGTCGTTGCTGCTGATCGGGCTGATCGCGGCGGGATGTCAGATTGCCGGCTTCGGTCCACCGGTGCTGATGCGGGCGTCGATACTGGTCTTCTTCACGCTGGGCATACTGGCGCAGCGCGGCGGATGGGCGGAGCGGGTCGCTGCACGACCGCTGCTATTAATGGCTGCCCCCTTTGCCTTGCTAATGGCGGGCCAACTCTATGTGGCCGTATCCACCAGCGACGATGCCTGGCCGGCGGCGCAGCGGGCGCTCGATCTGACGTTGCGGGTGGCGGCTGCTGTCGCTTTCTGGCGCTTCGCCTGGGGCCTGGCGGGCAGCCCGGCGCGGGCGATGCTGTTGTGGATCGAACCCTATGCCTTCTTCCTGTTCAGCGCCCACCTGATCCTGATCTGGCTGGGCGGGCCGGTGCTGGGCGGGCTGTTCGGGCGCATGGGCACGCCCCTTTACCCCTTCTATCTGATCGCCCAGCCCTTCATCATATTGGCGGTGGTGATGCTGATCGGCGGCGGGCTGCGGCGGGTCGCGCCGACTGCTGCCGGGATACTGAGCGGCGGCCGGCTGAAGAAGCCCGAGCCTCAGACGGTTTCGCGGTTCGCCACCTGCTGAGCTGCGGCCATGGCGATGGCGAAGCTGTGCTTGCGCGCGGCGGGATCGAAAATCTGGCCGGTCAGGATCAGTTCGTCCGCCTGGGTGCGGCGAAGGAAGGCGGCGATGTCGCGCTCCACATCGTCCTGCGTTCCGATACTGGAAACGCTGAGTACGTCCGAGAGCATGGCCTGCGCCTGTATGGGCAACTCTTCATAATAGCCCGGCACCGGCGGTTGCAGCTTGCCCGGTTGGCCGGTCCGCAGCCGCACGAAGGCCTGCTGCATGGAACTGGCCAGCAATTGCGCCTCCGCCTGTGTATCGGCGGCAAAGACATTATAGCCGGCCATCACATAAGGATATTTGAGCTGGGCCGACGGGCGGAAGTCGCGACGATAGATTTCGATCGCTTCATCCAGCGCGGCCGGCGCGAAATGCGAGGCAAAAGCATAGGGCAAGCCGAGCGCGGCGGCGAGTTGCGCGCCGTAAAGGCTGGAGCCGAGAATCCAGAGCGGGATATTCGCGCCGGCGCCGGGTGTCGCCTGGATCGACAGGCGTTCGTCGTCGGCGAAATAGGCCTGCAACTCCATCACGTCGCGGGGGAACTGGTCCGGCCCGCCAGACAGGTTGCGACGGATGGCTTGCGCCACCCGCTGATCTGACCCGGGCGCGCGGCCGAGGCCCAGGTCGACACGGCCGGGGAAGAGAGCGTCAAGCGTGCCGAACTGTTCCGCGATCAGCAACGGGGCGTGATTGGGTAGCATGATGCCGCCTGCGCCGATGCGGATCGTGGAGGTCGCATGGCCGATATGGGCCAGCACGACCGCCGTTGCGGCCGAGGCGATGCCCGGCATGCCATGATGTTCGGCCACCCAGAAACGGTGATAGCCAAGCTGTTCGGCGTGGGTGGCAAGGTCCGCCGCATTGGCAAGCGCCGTGGCGGCGCTATCGCCTTCACGGACGGGGACGAGATCGAGCAGGGAAAAACGGGTCATGCCCGCCATATGGGAGCATGAAGGGTTTTACTTCAAGACCTAATCAGACGGCCCGGCCGAATGTCGGTGTCGGAGTCTCGACCCGGCGGCCAAAGCCGGCGGGACGGCGGGCGACCAGGGGATTGGCGTCGCGGTCCAGCAGCGCCATGGTTTCGGTAAAGCAGGGGCGCAGGGCGACGACCAGTTCGATCAGTTCGTCGGGGCTTTCATGCATTTCCACGCAGCGGCGGGCGACCATCTCGATCTCCTCCGCCATGGCGCTCAGGCGATAGGCGCCGAACTGGGCCGACTCTCCTTTGAGCGTATGGGCCGGGCGAATCAGGTCGACGGCGCTCCGGGCGCGGAAGGCATCCTCGACGGCGGTGATGGATTTGGCGCCATCTTCCCGGAAATAGCCGAGGATACGAAGAAACGCTGCACCCAATTCGCCGCGGGTGCGCGAAAATTCGCTCCAATTGACCAATTCGGTATCTTGATGGGACACCCGCGCCGCTCCTTCACTCTAGCGAGGCTAAAATAGGTACAGGCGGTAAATAGCGGGTTAAAAGGCGGTGATATGCCGTCCGTTATGGCGGCAATTCAGGCCGGCCGGCTGAGGGCGAAATGATGGTCGCCAAGAGCGGAAAATCGCCATCCCTGCGCCAGCGCCAGCGCCTCCAGTTCGCGCGACGCGATCGGATCGTCCGCCTCTATCACGATGGCTTGCACATCGCGCAAAGCGCGGGCGGCGCGCAGGGCGGGCCAGGGGCATTTCATGCCCCTGGCGTTCACCGTAACCGGATCGACGGCCATCGCCTTATTTGGTCGCGTAGGGGTTTTTCTGACTGCGCAGCGTCAGCCGCACCGGCACCGCGCCAAAGCCCAGTTCCTTGCGTATGCCGTTCACCAGATAGCGGCGATAGCTTTCAGGCAGTTCGTCGAGGCGCGTGCCGAACAGCACGAACGTCGGCGGTCGCGTCTTGTTCTGGGTAATGTAGCGCAGCTTGATCCGCTTGCCGCCCGGCGCCGGCGGCGGGTTTGCTTCCAGCGCGGTTTCGAACCAGCGGTTGAGAACGCCGGTCGACACACGCTGCGACCAGGCGGTGCGGGTTTCGAAGGCGACATGGATCAGGTCGTCCAGCCCTTTACCGCTGGCCGCCGAAACGGTCATGATCGGCACGCCGCGCACCTGCGCCAGGCCATCGGACAGCGCCTGCTTGATGCCCTGATAGAGGGCGGAACCATTTTCCACCGTGTCCCATTTGTTGAGCGCGATGACGAGCGCGCGCCCTTCCTCCAGCACACGGTCGGCGATGCGCAGATCCTGCGCCTCCAGCCCGCGCGTGGCGTCCAGCAGCAACACGACCACTTCGGCGAAGTTTACGGCGTTCAGGCCGTCGGACACCGCCAGCTTTTCCAGCTTGTCCTGCACCTTGGCGCGCTTGCGCATGCCCGCCGTGTCGATCAGGCGGACAGGGCGGTCCAGCCCTTCGCGGCTGGTCCACATCCAGTCGACGGCAATGCTGTCGCGGGTGATGCCGGCTTCCGGCCCGGTCAGCAGGCGATTTTCGCCCAGAAACTTGTTGATGAGCGTGGACTTGCCCGCATTGGGACGGCCGACGATGGCGAGCTTGAGCGGCGCGCCTTCTTCATCTTCGTAAAACTCCTTCTCTTCCGCCTGAAACTCTTCGCGATCGAGATGGGGCAGAAGCGCCTGAAACAGGTCGGCCAGGCCCTGGCCATGTTCGGCGGAGAAGGGGATCGGTTCGCCCAGCCCCAGGCTGAAGGATTCCATGACGCCGTCATCGGCCGCCTTGCCCTCCGCCTTGTTCGCCAGCAGGATGACGGGCGCGTCATTAGCGCGCAGCCAGCGGGCGATTTCCTCGTCCAGCGGCGTGATGCCGGCGCGGGCGTCGATCACGAACAGGGCGACGTCGCAATCCTCTACGGCAGCCTCGGTCTGCATCCGCATCCGGCCGGGCAGGGAGTTGGCATCCTCATCCTCATAGCCGGCGGTGTCAACGATGGTGAAATCGAGGCCGAGCAGACTTGCCTCACCCTCACGCCGGTCGCGAGTCACGCCGGGCTGGTCATCGACCAGCGCCAGCTTCTTGCCGATCAGGCGGTTGAACAGGGTGGACTTGCCCACATTGGGACGTCCGACGATGGCTACCGTGGGCAGCATGCCCGTATTCCTTCCGAAATTTCAAATCGATTAAATGCGCTAATCCCGCGCAGGCAGGGCCTGCGCGGGATTAGCGCTTAGCATAGTTCTGGCGTTTAGCGGAACGCCGTCAATTTTCCATCGTCTGCCAGCACATAAAGCATGTTGTTGGCCACGATGGGAGAAAGGGACATGGGCTTGTCCATATCGACGGTGGACTGGATGCTGCCGGTCGTTGGATCAACATAGACCATCTCGCCCCGCGTCGACACGACGATCAGCCGGCCACCCGCCAAAATCGGGCCGGTCCAGCGGATCGCCTTGTCCTTCTTCTTTTCCTTCTGCCAGCGGCGCAACTGGCTGACCCAGCGGATCTTGCCGGTGGCGCGCGCGACGCACAGCAGCCGCGCGTCGCTGGTCACCGCAAACACCCATTCACCGACGACGGCCGGGGTGGATATGCCGGCAATGTTGATTTCCCACAGGCGTTGGCCGCTGGTCAGTTCATAGCTGGCCATGCGACCGCCCTGACCGATGGCGAAGACGCGACCGCGATCGATCACCGGATCGGCGTCGATATCGGTCAGCGACGCCACGGCGGTGGAGATGCTGGTGCGCGAAAGGGCATCACCCCAAAGAGTGCGGCCATTTTCATAGCGATAGGCGCTGATTTCGCCCGAGCTGTAGCCTGCGATAACTGTGCCTTGCGCCGCGGCCGGTGCGGCCACGCCGAAAATGCCGGTGACCTGCAGCGTGCCGCTGTCGGTCCACTGGGTTTCGCCATCACTCTGGTTGAGGGCGAAAATCTGGTTGTCCTGGCCCATCACATAGACATGGCCGTTTTCCAGCGTCGGTGCGCCGCGCAGCGGGCCGGACAGATGCTTCTTCCAGACGATCGCACCGTTGGCGACATTGAGCGAGAAGACATCGCCAAAGCCTGTGCTGGCGAACACCCGGTCGCCCAGCACACTGACACCACCGCCAAACAACACGCGGCCATTGCCCTTGCCTTCGGACGGCAGATTGGTCTGCCACAGCTTGGAGCCGCTCGCTGCGTCATAGGCGATGACATGAGCGCCGGCGTCGGTGACGAACAGCTTGCCGCCGGACACCACTGGCGATGCGGCCAGACGCGCCTGCGGCGAACTGCCCTCGATCTTGGCGCTCCACACCTGGCTGGGCGAACCGCCCAGCGACACATGGCCCATCGCCTTGGACGGGTCACCGCCCGGCTGCGCCCAGGCGTCGTTGACATAGGGCGCGGGCAGGGTGACCGTCACATCGGCCAGCGCAGGCTCTACTTCGACGCCCTGTTCGTTGCTCAGGATCGAGACGCGGTTGCCGACCACCGGTGTCTTGGGGCCACCCTTCTTGCCGCCGACGACGCCGCAGCCCGCCAGCAACGCGACCATGGCGGCCATCGTCACCACCCGGCCCATCTTCATGCTTGCCATCCGCTCGATCATCCTTCGGTGGTTTCGGCCGGAATTTCGACCGCGTCGATGCCCATGACACCCGCCATCTGTCGGGCGCGTGAACGGATCGATTCGGGTACGTTACTGTCCTTCGCCATGGCCGCAAAGATCGGGCCGGCCAGATCGGTCTTGCCCATCTTCATATAGGCGATGGCCACCAGTTCGCCGGCGCTGCCGAACCAGGGACCGCCCTCGACCGCCAGCGGTTTCAGGCGGTCGACGACCTGCTGAGGCTTCAGGCTTTCAAATTCCAGCGCGGTCTGGCGGATCAGCGCCACATCGCGATAGGGCTGGTCCAGCTTCGTGTCGGTGGCAATGGCGGTATAAAGCGCGATCGCGCCCTTGCTGTCGCCCTTGCGCGATGCAACGCCGGCCTGGGTCAGCATGGCGGAGGCGCGATAGCCCGGCTGGGTGGCCTTGGTCAGCATTTCCAGTTGCTTGGCGTCGGGCGTGCCACCGCCAGCCGCAGTGGTCAGCACAGCGTCCATCTGCTCCGACACGGCTTCGGACTGGGTCTTGCTATAATGCTGCCAGTAAAGCCAGCCGCCGAACGCGGCGAGGCCCAGCACGATAACGGCCAGAGTCAGGCGACCATAACGCTCCCAGAAGGTCAAAAGCCGGTCCTGACGGACGGCTTCGTCGACCTCGCGCATGAAGGCTTCGCTGTTTTGCGGCGTGAGGGCCACGTCATTCTCCGAGAAATAGAACAGAAACTCTGCCGGAAGCGGCGATCAATAGCGGCGCTTATGCCACAGGCAAATCAATTTTTGGGCCGATAGACCTGATCGTCGGTAGGAAAGCTGCGGTCGCGCACATCGGCGGCATAACGTTGCGCCGCATGACTGATTGTTTCAGCGATATTGTCATAGCGTTTCACGAAGCGCGGCACCCGTTCGAACATGCCCAGCATGTCTTCGGTCACCAGCACCTGCCCGTCGCATCGCGCCGATGCGCCGATACCGATGACGGGCACATCGACGCTGTCGGTCACGACGTTGGCGATATCTTCCAGCACGCCTTCCACCACCATGGAAAAGGCGCCGGCCTGCGCCACGGCGCGGGCGTCGGACAGGATCTTGGCATGCTCCTCCTGGCTCTTGCCGCGCGCGCCATAGCCGCCCAGCGCATTCACCGCCTGCGGCGTCAGGCCGATATGGGCCATGACCGGAATGCCGCGCTGGGTCAGGAAGCTGATCGTCTCCGCCATCGCGACGCCGCCTTCCAGCTTCACGCCGGCCGCGCCGGTTTCGGCCATAATGCGGCTGGCGCTGGCAAAGGCCTGTTGCGGGGAGGCTTCGTAGCTGCCGAAGGGCATGTCGACCAGCACGACGCTGTGATAGCTGCCCCGCACCACGGCGGCGCCATGAGCAATCATCATGTCGAGCGTGACGGGCAGGGTCGAGGGCAGGCCGTAAATCACCTGGCCCAGCGAATCGCCGACCAGCAGCATGTCGCAATGCGGGTCGAGCAACTGGGCCTGTCGCGCGGTATAGGCGGTCAGCATCACCAGCGGTTCCTGTGTCTTCCCCTCGAACTTGCGCCGCTGGATGGCGGGCACGGTCAGGCGCTTCATGGGCGCAGGGGTCGGGTTAGCGCGGCTGGTCGCGGTGTCGAGCGTGAAGGTCGTGGACATGATGCGCGGTCTAGCCCAGCGCGCCTGACCGCGCAAATGCCGGACGGGGCGGAACGGCATTTGCGCCGATCCGCCCCGTCCTGTCGTCGTCAGAAGCTGAACTTGATCGTGCCGCCCCAGGTCTGGGGATCGCCGACCTGGCCGGCGATCAGGCCGGTATTGCCCGGCGCGACCTGGAGATTTTCGATATAGTTCACGTCGAAGGCGTTGCGGACCCAACCGAAGATATCGAACCCTTCGCCCCGGAAGCCGGCGCGCAGGTTGGTCAGCGCATAGCCCTTCACCTCGGTATAGATGGACGGCGAGGCATTGCTGTTCCAGTGCGAGCGATAATTGCCGTCGACGCCCAGATAGACCTGCCCTTCCTTCGCCAGCAGCGTGACCGGAATGTTATATTCCGCGCCATAGGAGAAGGCCCATTTCGACACGCCGGGCAGATCCTGACCGGAAATGTCGCACTGGCGCGGGCTGAGCGCACCGGGGACGCCCGGCTGCGAATAGTCGGCCGGCTGGCCAGAAGGCTGCAACGTGCCGCCGGACAGTTCGGGCGGACAGGGCGCGTTGGTGAACTTCTTATATTTGGCGTCGGTATAGGCGCCGTTGGCATAGGCAGTGAAACGGTCGCTCACGACCACCTTGAAATCGGCCTCGATCCCCTGCGAGCGCACCTTTTCGGCGTTGGCGAGGTAGCCGCGCACGGTGCCGAACTGGCCGCCATTCACGGTCGCCTGGAAATTCTTGATCTCCGTGCGGAAGGCGGTGAGGTTGAAGGTGGCCCGGCGATCCCAGAACTGGGTCTTGAGGCCCAGTTCATAATGATTGACCGATTCCGGCTTCACCGTGCTGGCATCGTAATTGACGGTATTGTCGGCGTTGAGCGGCAGGCCGTTCTGGTTGATGCCCAGCGTCTTGAAGCTCTTGGCATAGGTCGCATAGGCCAGCACGTCGCGGGCGACCTTGTAATTGACGTTGAAGTCGTAGGTGAAGTTCCAGGCGCTGTCCGACGGAGCGCTGATCTGCGGCTGGTAGATGCCGCACTGCTGGGTCGTGCCCTTGACGGTGCCGGGTTCCGCAACCGTGGTGCAACTGATGGTCTGGCCCTGCGCGTTGGTGACGACGCGCTGATAATAGCCGGATTTCTTGTCATAGTTGAGCCGCGCCCCCGGCTGTATGGTCAGGGCGTCCGTGACCTTCCAGCTAAGCTGGCCGAACAAGGCAGCGCTGTCGGCCTTCAGCCATTGTGTGTTGCTGGCGGTCAGGCCAGCGAGCGTGGCCGGAATGTTGGCGGGGTTCGTCGGGTCGGTCGAGGGGGCGAGGCTCCATTGCGCGGCAGCGCTGCCCTGCTGCTCGGTGCCCTGCGTATCGATCCGCTGCTTGAAGCCAAACAGGCCGACGACGAAATCGACATCCTTGCTTTCGTAATTGTAGCGGAATTCCTGGCTATACTGGTCCTGTTGCGACGGGTTCTGGGATTTGGATACGATCGGCAGACCGGTGAAGTCGCGGTCATTTTCCGGCTTCCAGTCCCAGAAGCGCCATGCGGTGACCGAGGTGAGGGTGCCTGGGCCGACATCCCATTTGATCTTCGCCGACACGCCGCCAATCTTGTTGCCGGCATTCAGGTTGGAATCGAGGTCGGTCAGCCGGTCATAGGGATTGCGGCTGGGCACCACATAGCCCTGCGCAGCGGCGAGGGCATCATATTGGCGGTTGAGCGGGCGCTGCGTCTTGCCCACGCGCACGAAGGTGGTGCCGCAGCATTCGGGATCCTGTTTGCTGTAATCGCCCGACAGGGTGATGCTGAAATCGTCATTGGGCTTGAACAGCAACTGGCCGCGAATGCCCAGATTGTCCTGCTCGTTGATCCAGCGCTGGCTGGTCACATTGTAGAGCGTACCGCGGCGGGTGGTCGCGGCGACGGCGATGCGCGCGGCGATCGTTTCGGACAGCGGGCCGGACACGGCGGCCTTCGCCTGCTTGTAGTTGAGGTTGCCGACGGTCAGTTCGGCGCGCCCTTCGAAATCGAAGGTCGGCTGGTTGGTGGTGATGTTGATGGCGCCGGCTGTCGTGTTCTTGCCATAGAGCGTCCCCTGCGGGCCGCGCAGCACTTCCACCTGGTTGACGTCGAGGAAGTCGAAGGTCGCAGCGGCAACGCGGCTGTTATAGACGTCATCGACATAGATGCCGACGCCCTGCTCGAAGCCGTCGCTGGTCAGGCCGAACGGCACGCCCAAGCCACGAATGTTGACCGACGTGTTGCGCGGATTGGTGGTGTAGACCTGAAGCGTGGGTGCAAGCTGTTGCAGCTTCACGATGTTGAAATTGCCGGTCGCCTCAATGCTGTCGCCCTTCACGACGGAAATGGCCAACGGCACTTCCTGTGCGGTTTCCTGACGGCGGTGGGCGGTGACGACGATCACGTCGCCGCGGACGTTGGGCTGCTGGACTTCATCCGCGGCCGGCTGTGCGTCCTGCGCAAAGGCATGGGGCGTGATGATGGAAGCGCCAGCGACGCTGGCGAGCAACAGGAAACGCGCAATCATGATATTCCCCTTTTATCCGGCTGTCCGGTGGTTCGTGTGATCGCGGCCGTTCCGGTGGTCCGGTCAAAGCCGATATATTGGAGATGGCATTGTCTGCGGCGCATCTCCCGCCGCTGTGGGCCTGTTCCCCGACCCGATTGTTACGCCCCTTCCGACCCCTCAGTTGGTCAGGCGCGTCTTTTCCGTCACGTCGATCTGGACCACGCGGGCGTCATGGACGGTCAGCGTGATCGACCCGAAACGCAGCGCTTCCAGCACGCCGCGCACCTTGTCGATGCTGGCGGCAATGTCGGGACGCTGGCCCTCGATACGGGCGGGACGGAGTTCGATGGGTTTATGTTCGCTCATGGACACCTCTGGTTCCGTCTGATATCTCAACTTCAACGATAGACAAAAAAGCAAATATAAGGGGCGCGCAAGTTTGTCTTGTCGCGCCCCTCGGGGGTGAGCTCAGGGATGAAGGGTGGGGCGCCCGGCCTTGCTGCGATCCTGCTGGGCCATGGGCAGGGCCGGGCGCATCTGCCGCATGGCCGACGCCTGTTCCTGTGCATTGTCGATCAGCCGTTCGAGCAAGGATTGCCCGAACTGCCAGTCCTCCAGACCGGAATCGGCGTTGATATGGCCGGCATGGCCCGCATCGACGAACTGGCTGCCCCAATTCTTGCCGATGCTGTGGGCGCGTTCGAAGAAGATATAGGGGTCGTCGCGGCTGGCCACCAAGATGGACGGGAATGGCAGCTGTGCTCGCGGCGTGGGGCCAAAGCCGCCGATCGTCTCGGGCGTTTCCATCCGGTCGCAATCGGGCGGCGCCACCAGCAGCGCGCCTGTCACCGGCCAGCCATAAGCCTGGCTTTGCAAGGCGCCCCACCAGGCGACCGCCATGCAGCCCAGGCTGTGCGCGGCCAATATCACCGGGCCGTTCGCTTCCCGAATGGCGGCATCCAGCCGCGTGACCCAGGCATTGCGGTTGGGGCTGGCCCAACTGCCCAAATCCACCCGTTCGCAATCGCCACGGCTTTCTTCCCATAATGTCTGCCAGTGACCCGGCCCGCTATTGTTCAGGCCGGGGATGGTCAGCACGACCGGCTGGCGCGTGTCACCCGAAAAACCGAATCGCTCCATCGTCTGATCCTCATCCTTTTAGTCGAGCATCCGACAGTAATTCTATTTATCTGGTAGACAATGGGCAAGCGGTGAAATGTGGTGAAATCTGGGCAGCCGGAAAGGTCGTTACGCATACGTGAAAACGGCCGGGGCGGCCATGTGCCGCCCCGGCCGTCCCATGGCCATCGAGGCCTGCTTACCAGGGATAGATAAGCCCATAATATTGATACACATTCCGGCCATATCCCTCGTCATAATCGGGGCGCTGGTCGATGGTATAATGGGGGGCATTGTCGAGCAATTGCTTGTCGAGATCGACGCTATAGCCGCCTTGCGCAACATCATAGGTCAGCATCGACCAGGGCAGGGGGTAATGGTCATGGCCCATGCCGAGAAAGCCACCGAAGGACAGCACGGCATAGCGAACCTGCCCGCTGCGCTTGTCCACCATGAAGTTGGAAATCTTGCCCAGTCGCTCGCCCTGGCGGTTATAGACGGCCGTGCCCTCGACCCGGTCGGACGCGATCAGGTCGCCTTGCTGATTGAGCGCTATGTCGGTTCGGGAATCGGTCATTGTCACTCTCCTGCACGAATGTCTCTATAGGGATGCAACCATGGGGGACCGCCGGGGTTCCTCCGCTTCACAAGAAGGAGCATGCGCATGAAGATCAATCGCAGCGGTTCGGCC
Source organism: Sphingobium sp. (assembly GCA_020051025.1). Taxonomy (GTDB): domain Bacteria; phylum Pseudomonadota; class Alphaproteobacteria; order Sphingomonadales; family Sphingomonadaceae; genus Sphingobium. The sequence goes on from JAGVJS010000053.1 coordinate 15,541, forward strand.
GTCTGGAGTGGCGGCCTGAAAGACGGGAAGGGCACGATATCGACCCAGAGCGGTGCGCTCGATGCCTATCCCTATGGCTTTGCGACTCGCTTCGAAGGCGTGCCGGGCAGCAATCCGGAAGAACTGATCGCGGCGGCCCATGCCTCCTGCTTCACCATGGCGCTGTCGCTGATTCTGGGCGAAGCCGGGCTGACGGCGGAGAAGATGGAAACTAATGCCGTCGTCACGCTGGAAAAGCAGGACGATGGCTTTGCCGTCACCGCCAGCCACCTGACGCTGAAGGCCACCATCCCCGGCGCCGACGACGCAACCTTTCAGGAACTGGCGGCCAAGGCGAAGGCGGGCTGCCCCATCTCCAAACTGCTGAAGGCGGACATCAGTCTTGAGGCGGAACTTCTAGGCTGACGATCGGCCTTCTGGCGCGGACATGTTCGCGCCAGGCGATATAGAGGCCGCTGGCGATGATCAGGGTCGCACCGATCCAGGTCGTCGCCATTGGCCAATCTTCCCCGATGGCGACTGCCAGCAGGGTGGTCCAGATGATCGCGCTATAATCCATCGGCAGGACAACCGACACCGGCCCCCAGCGTAACGCAGCGGTCAGACAGAGTTGCGCGATGCCGCCGAACAGGCCGATGGTCAGCAGCATGGCCCAGGTGACGGGATCGTGCGCCTGCGCGACGAAAAGCATGGCGATGCCGAGCGGGACCATCGACAGGGTGGTGAACCAGAAGACGATGACGCCCGCCGGTTCGGTCCGCCCCAATTCGCGCAGCACCAGGCTGACGCTGGCGGTGACGAGCGCGGCGGCGATGGAGACGACGACCCCCTGCACCGGGAAATGGGCGGCATCCGGGCGGATCATCACCAGCACACCGACAAAGCCGATCAGCACCGCGCCCCAGCGATGGGCGCCGGTGGCTTCACGCAGGATCAGGGCCGACAGGATCGTGCCGAAAATCGGCATGGTGAAACCGATGGTCGCAGCCTCCGCCGGGGGAAGCATGATATAGGACAGGAAATTCAGCAACATGCCGATCATGCCAAGCATGGTGCGGCTGGCATGTGTGCGAATGCGACCGGTACGGACGGTGCGCAGGCCGCCGGCCATGGCGACCCATGCCAATATCATCGGCAGCGCCAGCGCCTGACGGTAAAAGAGCGATTCCACCACATGGACGCCCCGTTCGCTGACCAGCCGCACGGTGATGAACATGACCGACAGGCAGACGATGGCGGTCAGGCGCAGGGCTATGGCAAAAAGCGGGCGATGGGGGCGGTCGGAAGCGGTCACGTCTCCGCCTTAGCCCGGTCACGCGATCGCGCAACCGGGCTGGACGCGAAAAGCCTTATTTGCCCGGCTTGCGGAATTTCAGCGTCATCCGGTCGCTTTCGCCGATGGCCAGATATTTGTCCTTGTCGACATCCTTCTGGCTCAGCGTCGGCGGCAGGGTCCATACGCCCTTGGGCCAGTCGGCCGTGTCCCTGGGATTGGCATTTACTTCCGACGCGCCGACATATTCGAAGCCGGCCGCCTGCGCGATGCGGCGGATGGTGGACACCTTCAGATAGCCACTGCTCTTTTCCAGCGCGGTGTCGCGGTCCTCGGGCAGGCGATGGTCAACCACGCCCAGCGTACCGCCCGGCTTCAGCACGTCGAAAAACGCCTTGAAGGTCGCGGCCTCATTGCCGGCCATCACCATATTGTGCACGTTGCGGAAGGTCAGCACGGTATCGACGCTGCCTGCCGGGATCTTCGCTGTTTCTTCAGGGAAGGGGACGACCTTCACCTTGTCATAGACGGCCGGGTTGGCGGCCAGGAACGTCTTGTAGCCATCCAGATAACGACCGGTCGGTTGCAGCGCGTAGAAAGTGCCATGGTCGCGCAGCAGCGGCGCCAGGATTTCCGTATACCAACCACCGCTCGGCGCATATTCCACCACTGTCTGACCCGGTGTCACACCGAAGAAGGCGAGCGTTTCGGCTGGATGGCGATATTGGTCGCGGGCGACATTCTTGGGTGTGCGGCTGGACGCGGCGATCGCGGTGGCGATCGGGTCGGTGGCCTGATGGTGGCCGGCATGTTGGGCGATGACGGTGCCGGCTGGCAGGATCAGTGCGGCAGCGGCGATCAGGACGGGCAGGCGCATCGGGCAATCCTCTTATCGTGATGATTGCCTCCGATGTGCCCGCCCTTCACTGGCAAGACAAGGGATTAGAATGGGATGACTTTCGGTTGTTTCAGCTCGTCCGTTCGTTTCGAGCGTGTCGAGAAACGGGAACACGGCCCTTGCCGCTTCTCGACTTCGCTCGAAGCGAACGGATAGGCGCAAAATCCACCTGTCCTAGAACTCCCGGATCAGCCTTATCCCGGCCTTGGGGCGAAAGACGTCACCATGCAGCCGCTCCGCGCCCAGGCCAGCCTGCATATTGACCTTATGCGCCAGTCGCTGATGGATTTGCGGCATCACCAGCACAGTGCCGTCAGTGCCACCGCGATAATTGAGTTCGAGGCCCAGCACCTGCCCTTCGCGGCTGTCGTAGAACAGCGAATGGTTGAGGATGGCGGCATTGCGCCCCTGTCCGCCGGAGAGCGAAACGTCGCCCAGCCCCGCCATCGACACGCTGCTCCAGCGATCATCGTAGCGATGCACGAACATATAGGCGAAGCTGCTGCGATAATGGCGGGCATGGCGGTCGTAGATGCCCAGATATTGTACGCCATGAGCGCTGCGTCCGCCGTTCAGCGTGCCGAATGCAGCCTGCAATCCCAACTTCAGTTCGGTGAGCCTGCCATCCTCGAACGGCAATTCGCCCTCGATCGCGAAACCGTCGGTCAGCGCATATTCCACTTCCGGCGCCCATTGCACTGTCCGGTCCGGCCCCGACAGCGACGTGGTCGCCAGCGTGTTGGCCTCCAGCGCGCCTTTCTTCGCCCCCAGCGGCCGCATCATGTCAAAGACCATCGGTTCGGGCACGTCGGGATAGGTTGTCTCAGCCTCCGCCGGTGGACACAGGCCGATAAAAAGAAACGCCACCCCGTGGCTGACGGGATGGCGTATGGTTCGTCGAAACACGGGATACTCCTGCATGGTGGCAACTCAGCCACTTACGCAGGGGAGGCCGGGTTTATTCCATTACAGGCAGGCTTCCAGGAACGGCTGGTCGAAGCCGAACATGCGCGCCTTATCCAGCGTGTAGGGACGCAGGCCCATCGAGCGATATTCGCCGATGATCTTTCCGCTGTCATCCTCATCATGATATTCGAACTTGAACAGTTCCTGCGTGACGATGACGTCGCCTTCCATGCCGATCACTTCGGTCACGTTGGTGACGCGGCGCGAACCGTCGCGCAGGCGCTTCACCTGCACGATCAGGTCGACCGAATCGGCGATCTGCTTGGAGATGGCTTCCTTCGGGATCTTGATGTCGCCCATCAGGATCATGTTTTCCATACGGCCCAGACACTCGCGGGGCGAGTTGCTGTGCAGCGTACACATGGACCCGTCATGGCCCGTATTCATCGCGGCGAGCAGATCGAAACATTCCGCGCCACGAATTTCGCCCAGGATGATGCGGTCCGGGCGCATACGCAGGGCGTTCTTGACGAGGTCGCCGATGGTGATCGCGCCCTGGCCTTCCAGGTTCGGCGGACGGGTTTCCAGCGGCAGCCAGTGCGGCTGTTGCAGGCGGAGTTCGGCCGCGTCTTCGATAGTCAGCACGCGCTCGCCCGGGTCGATCATCTTCGACAGGGCGTTCAGCATCGTCGTCTTGCCCGAACCCGTACCGCCCGAAATCACGATGTTGAAACGGCAGGCGCCAGCGATCTTGAGCGCCGTCGCCATCTTGGGCGACATGGCGCCCCAACCGGCCAGCATGTCGATGGTGATCGGCTTGGCCGAAAATTTACGAATGGAAATCGCCGTGCCTTTGAGGCTCAGCGGCGGGACGATCACGTTCACACGGGAACCATCGGGCAGGCGGGCGTCGGCCAGCGGCGTGGTCTGGTCGACGCGGCGGCCGACCTTGTTCACGATGCGCTGGGCGATCTGGAACAGATGCTCTTCGTCACGGAACTTGATCGGTGCGATCTGGAGCTTGCCCTTCTTTTCGATATAGGTCTGTTCCGGGCCGTTGACCATGATGTCGGTCACGTCCGGGTCGGACAGCAATTCTTCCAGCGGGCCAAGACCCAGCAGTTCGTCGACCAGCACCTTTTCCAGCGCGAACTGTTCGCGACGGTTGAGCGTCAGCTTCAGTTCCGCCAGCACTTCCATGATGATCGGGCGGAATTCCTCTGCCAGTTCATCCTTGGTCAGCGTCGCGGCTGCTTCGGGATCCACGCGCTCCAGCAGGCGCGGCAGCACCTGTTCCTTGATCTTGTGGACGCTCGCTTCAAAGCCCTGCGGCCCGGCATCGGGCACATGTTCGGCATTGGCGCGGTCGGACAGGCGCGCCATCGCATCGGCATTGCGCTGCATCTGGCTGGTCGGTGCCGAGAGCGGATCGAACGGCGCTTCGCCGGGCAGGGATGCGATGTCCAGCGGCGGGAACTGGTCGCCGCCACGCGGCGCATCCTCTTTGAGGCTGCCGCCACCCTGCATCGGGCGGGCAACGCCAAATCCGGGCTTGATGCCCGCAGGTCCATTTTTCCGTCCAAAGGCGCTCATATGTCTCCGCCGTTTTGTCGGGATCGGCGCGGATAGAAGGTGCCGATCCAATCTGTGTGATAAAGGTGAATAGGATAGAAACTTTGATAAAAGGCTAATGGGCCGGGCGCGCAGGCGCCGGAGCGGTCACGAAACGCGGGTCGACGCCGAACCAGCCGCCGATCGTGC
>JAGVJS010000138.1 GCA_020051025.1 Sphingobium sp.
AAGGCAGCGCTACGTCTCGCCCGCCTCGCCGGCATCCTGCCCGCTTACTTCCTGACTGAAGGCGACGGCCCGGTCGAGGCAGAGGTCAGCGCCGACGCCATCGCCGCCTATGACGATGCCATCAACCTCGCCATCGCCACCCGCGCCCGCCTGCCCGTATCGGCAAGCGAAAGCGCGGAAATCATCGCCTTCCGCAGCCCGGATGAACCGCGCGAACATGTCGCGCTGATCGTGGGCAAGCGCGACTCCTCGCCGCCTGTCATCCGCCTGCACAGCGAATGTCTGACCGGCGACGTGCTGGGCAGCCTGAAATGCGATTGCGGCCCGCAACTGCACGAAGCGTTGCACCGGATCGCTGACGCGCCCTGGGGCATTTTGCTCTATCTGCGACAGGAAGGGCGCGGCATCGGCCTCGTCAACAAGCTGCGCGCCTATGCGATGCAGGATCAGGGGTTCGATACGGTGGACGCCAATGTACGCCTCGGCTTTGCGATCGATGCGCGCGATTTCTCGGTCGCGGCGCGGATGCTGGATCTGCTGGGCGTGGGGCAGGTCCGCCTGCTCACCAACAATCCGAACAAGGTGACAGGCCTGGAATCGGCTGGAATCAAGGTGACGGATCGGCTGCCGATCATCCTGGCGGCGAATCCGCATAATGAACGCTATCTCGCCACCAAGCGCGACCGCACCGGGCACCAATTATGAGGCTGATCCGTGTCGAAAGCGGCGCGGGTCGCCTGACCTTCGGCGATATCGCCATGGCCTGCACCATCGGCCGTAGCGGCGCCTGCGCCGCCGCAGATAAACGGGAAGGGGATGGCTGCACCCCGCTTGGCAGCTGGCCGATCCGCGGCGTCCTGCTGCGCCCCGGCAAGGTCGAAGCGATCGGCATAAGCCTGCCTTGGCGCTGGATACGCGCCCATGACGGGTGGTCGGATGATGTCGACGACCCGGCCTATAACCGTCCCGTCCGCCTGCCGCGCCCCTTCTCTGCCGAAAGCCTGATTCGCAGCGATGACGCTTATGACGTCATCATCGCGCTGGGCCATAATGACGCGCCGCCCGTACCGGGCATGGGCAGCGCCATCTTTTTCCATCTGTCCGAAGGCCGCCCCACTGCCGGCTGCGTCGCAGTGGACCGGCGGGACATGCTGCGGCTCCTGCCATTGCTGACGCCGGGCGATGGGATGGAGATTCTCGCTTGATCCCGCCGCTTGCTCACGCCCGCTCCAGCGCCTCGCCCACTTCGCCGCCGGCGGCCTCCAGCAACCGCCGCTCCAGCGTGTGCAACCGTGCCTTGCTCTCTATCTTCCCGCCCAGCAGGTCGGTGACATAGAAGGTATCGACCGCGCGCTCTCCATAGGTGGCGACATGGGCGCTATGCACCGTCACCTTCGACTGGAACAGCGCATTGGCCAGGCTGAACAGCAGCGCCGGCCGGTCGCGCGCATTGACCTCCACCACGGTGAAGCGGTTCGAAGCCTTGTTGTCTATCAACACATTGGGTTCGATGCGGAAGGCTTCGGCGCGGGTGCGGGGCAGGGGGCGCGCCGACAGCTTGGTGATCATCCGGTGCCGGTTCGACAGCGAATCTTCGATCGCGCCGCGAATCCGCTTCAACTGGTCGTCGCTGTGGAACGCGCCGCCCAGCGGATCCTGCACCAGGAAATTGTCGATCGCCACGCCGTCGCGCGTCGTATGAATGCGCGCGTCGATGATGTTGCCACCGGCCAGATGGATGGCGCCGGCAATGCGATAGAAGAGGCCCGGATGGTCGGTGGCATAGACCGTTACCAAAGTCGCGCCGCGCTGCGGATAATATTGCGCCGCGATCGACAGCGGCGCATCGCCCGCCGCTAATATATGCTGCGCATTATGGACCAATATGTCGTCCGGCTCGGCAATCCAGTAGCTTTCCGGCAGCCGCTTGCTGAACGTGGCGAAGGTCGCTTCGTCCATCCCCAGCGCCGCGCGCAACGCCGCCTGCTTCATCGTAACCCGTTCGCTGCGGCCCTTCTGTTTGTGGCCCAGCCGCAGCACTTCCTCGGCCGCGTCATACAGGTCGCCCAGCAACTGCCGTTTCCAACTGTTCCACACGCCCGGCCCCACCGCGCGAATATCCACCACGGTCAGGCATAGCAGCAGCCGCAGCCGCTCCGGGCTTTGTACCACGTCCACGAAGTCGAGGATGGTCTTGTAATCGGCCAGATCGCGCTTGAAGGCGGTGGCCGACATGAGCAGGTGATAGCGAACCAGCCAGGCGACCGTCTCTGTCTCCGCCGGGGTCAGGCCCAGGCGCGGGCAGAGATGCTCCGCCACTTCGGCACCCAGCAGGCTATGGTCGCCGCCGCGCCCCTTGGCGATGTCGTGCAACAACACCGCGACATAAAGCACCCGGCGCGACAGCAATTTGCCCATCAACTCGGTTGACAGCGGATGGTCCTGTCCCAACTCGCCCTTCTCGATCCGGGCCAGCAGCCCGACGGCGCGGATGGTATGCTCATCGACCGTATAATGATGATACATGTCGAACTGCATCTGCGCGACGACGCGGCGGAAGTCTGGCACGAACCGACCGAAGACGGTGGATTCGTTCATCCAGCGTAACACCGTTTCCGGGTCGCGAGGGGACGTCAGCACCTCCATAAAGGCTGCGTTGGCGCGGACATCCTTGCGCACCTTCGCGTTGATCAGGCCTGCGTCGCGGCTCGCCGCGCGCATAGCGCTGGGATGAATCTGCAAGCCATGCTTGTCCGCCACGGCAAAGATTTCCAGCAGCCGTACCGGGTCCGCCTGAAAGAAATCGTCGCTGGGCAGGGCGATCCGCCCGCGCTCCAGCACGAACCCGTCCAGCTTCTTGGGTCGGCGGAAGAAGGAGGGGATATAGCGTCGTCCCTTTTCGGCCATCTGATCGTCCAGATGCGCCAGGAACACGGCGGTCAGGTCGCCCACCGTTTTAGCGTTCAGGAAATAATAGCGCATGAAGCGCTCGACACCGGACCGCCCGGCCCGGCCGGTAAAGTGCATCCGCGTTGCCGTTTCCAGCTGGAGATCGAAAGTCAGCCGGTCCTCGGCCCGTCCGGTGATGGTGTGCAGGTGGCATCGCACCGCCCACAGGAAATCCTCGGCCTTCTGGAACTGGCGCAGTTCGGTCTCGGTCAGCAGGCCGACATCGACCAGATCGGCGACCGATTTGACCCGGTTCACATATTTGCCGATCCAGAAAAGCGTATGCAGGTCACGCAGCCCGCCCTTGCCTTCCTTGACGTTCGGCTCCACGACATAGCGGCTGTCGCCCATCCGCTTGTGCCGCTCGTCGCGCTCCTCCAGTTTTTCCGTCACGAAAGCGCGGGCGTTACCCTGCATCACCTCGGCATCGAAGCGGGCCGATGTTTCCTCGTACAGTGCCCGGTCGCCCCACACATAGCGCGCCTCCAGCAGAGCGGTGCGCACGGTGAGGTCGCTCTTGGCCATCCGCATCGTCTCGTCGATCGACCGGCTGCTATGCCCGACCTTCAAGCCCAGATCCCAGAGCGAATAGAGCATGGATTCGATCACCTGCTCGGTCCAGCCGGTCGGCTTCCAGGGGGTGATGAATCCGATATCTACGTCGCTATGCGGCGCCATTTCCCCGCGGCCATAGCCGCCCACCGCGATCAGTGCGATCCGCTCGCCCGTGCTGCGATTGCCGGCAGGATAGAGATGATGCGTCGTCGCATCATAGAGCAGGCGCAAAATCTGGTCGATCAGGAAAGCGAAAGCGGTGACGGATTCTCGCCCGCGGGTCGGCTTGGCGCTCAGCCGGCGGGCCACTTCGACCCGACCCTGCTCCAGCGCGGCCTTCAATTCCTTCACGATGGCGCCGCGCAGGCGCATCGCATCGCCCCGATGCTCCAGCGCCAGGGTGTTGATCGTGTCGGAAACGGCGCGTCGGTCTATAATTGCCCGTCGCGACCCAAGGGCGGGGTTCTGCATGACCATGGAGCTATCTAATCGCGCCGCAGGTCGGCGGCCAGTTGTTTCAGACGATATATGTGATCAAGTGCCTCACGCGGAGACAGCGCGTCGGCATCGATCGCCGTGATCGCCGCCAGCAACGGATCGGGTGCTGCTTCTTCCGCCGTCGCCACGGCGGCGAACAGGGGCAGGTCGTCCAGCCCCGCCGCGATCCCACCGGTCTTGGCCTTGCCCGCCTCCAGCCGCGCCAGCACATCCTTGGCGCGCTTCAGCACTGCCGGCGGCAGCCCCGCCAGCCGCGCCACCGCCAGACCATAGCTGCGATCGGCCGGCCCCTCGCTCAGTTCGTGCAGCAGGATCAGGTCGCCCTTCCATTCCCGCGCTCGCACATGATGCAGCGACAGCGACGCGAGAGTCTCGGCGAGGCGTGTCAGTTCATGATAATGGGTCGCGAACAGGCAGCGGCAGCGATTGACCTCATGCACCGCCTCCACCACCGCCCATGCCAGCGCAAGGCCATCATAGGTGGACGTGCCCCGCCCGACCTCGTCCAGAATGACGAAGCTGCGTTCCGTGGCCTGCGCCAGAATCGCGGCCGTCTCGACCATCTCGACCATGAAGGTCGACCGCCCCTTGGCGAGGTTGTCGGACGCGCCGACGCGGCTGAACAGCCGGTCCACCAGAGTCAGCGTCGCCGCCTGCGCCGGCACATAGCCGCCCGCCTGCGCCAATATGACGATCAGCGCATTCTGGCGCAGGAAGGTCGATTTACCGCCCATGTTCGGCCCGGTGACCAGCCACAGCCGGTCGCCCTCGTTCAACCGGCAATCATTGGCAACGAAGGGCTGGCCGTCCTTGCGCAGCGCATCTTCGACCACCGGATGCCGCCCGCCGATGATGTCGAGACATTGTCCCGCCCTATCGTCCGCCACGAAATGCGGCCGTTGCCAGCCACCTTCGGCCGCCCGTTCGGCCAGCGACG
>JAGVJS010000069.1 GCA_020051025.1 Sphingobium sp.
GAAGCTGGTCTGTCTGCCGATCAAGCTGCGCGGATCAGGCGTGATGTGTTGGGGCTGCGAATATGATCGGCTTCCGCAAGTTCGGGCCGCTATCTTACAGCGTGGCAACCGACATGGACCGGTCGGTCGCCCTGATGCACACCATCAGACTATCTGTGTGGCGTTTTCGGTTTGAAGCGTCGTTCCAAACGCGGGCCTCCGTCAACAACGTCAGGCGATTGCGAGCCTATGGGGCGCAGGTTGATAAAGCCGTCCTGGCGTGGGGTGACCGAGATCATGTCGTATGGTCTTTGGACGAGCATTGGTGCGATGGCGGCACCCATGAAAGTGCCATGGCGTTCATGCAGCGCATCGTTGACGGGGTCGAAAAAAACCCGTGGGCCGAACCGGAGGCGCCCGCATGATCGGCCGGCTGCTCTGCCGGATCGGCATCCACGCCTGGCGCAGCAAGAATGTGCGCGCCCTTCCGGCCACAACACTGTTCGACCGACCGGCCTTCATAGAATTGGAGTGCCGGCGCTGCCGCAAGTCTGACTGGACGTTCCAATCATGATTCCGACCCAGAAAGGTAAATCCATGCTTGCGGCCGGCGCCGCTATGCTGGGTGCGCTCACGGCGCAGGCCGGGACGCCTATGCCGCTTCCTGCGCCGCTCGCGCCCGTAATGTCGCGCAACCCTGCGCAGCTGCCGCCCGAGTTGCCGCGCGGCTTCGAGCTGCCGGAAGATCATGATCCGCTGGCCGCTGGCATCCTGATGGATCATCAGAAGGAATGGCTGGAAGACCAGTCATCCCTGAAGCTATGCGAAAAAGGCCGTCGCACCGGCATCACCTACGCGGAGGCGCTGGACGACACGATCATCGCCGCGTCGGCCCGATCGCAGGGTGGCGACAATGTCTTCTACATCGGCGATACCAAGGACAAGGGCCGCGAGTTCATCGGCTATGTCGCCCACTTCGCGAAGATCGTCGCGAAAGAGCTGGTCGATGTCGAAGAGTTCCTGTTCGAAGATCAGCTGGAGGATGGCACCTCTAAATTCATCAGCGCCTATCGCGTCAGGTTCGCGTCGGGATTCCGCGTCGAGGCGCTATCGTCCAGGCCGGAAAATATCCGAGGCCTTCAAGGCATCGTCGTTATCGACGAAGCGGCGTTTCATAAGGACGTCCGCCAAGTCCTGGACGCCGTCAACGCGCTGCTGATCTGGGAAGGTAAGATCAGGATCATCAGCACGCACAACGGCGTGCTGAACCCGTTCAACGAACTGATCCAGGAAGCCAAGGCGGGCAAGGTTTCCTACACCCTCCATTTTATCCCCTTCCAAAAGGCGGTGGATAATGGGCTGTTCAAGCGCGTTTGCCTCACCAAGGGAAAGCCATGGTCGCAAGAAGACCAAGACGCATGGGAAGCAAAGATCAGGGGCGCCTATGGCGTCCGCACCGCGCAGATGCGGCAGGAGCTGGATGCGATCCCCTCGGACGCGGCCGGCTCTGCCCTGTCGCGGGTGATGATCGAGAGTAATAGCGATCGGTCCATCCCCGTCATCCGCTGGGCGCTGCAAGACGCGTTCAAGAGCGCGCCAGCCGAAGAGCGCAAGCGGATCATGGAGACATGGCTGCGCGAAAAGCTGCGGCCTGTCCTGGACAAGCTCGATCCCGATCGTCGCCACGACTTTGGCCAGGACTTTGCGCGTAGCGGTGACGGATCGGTCATCATCGTGAATGAGCTGGGGCGGGATCTGGTCCGGCGCGGCAAGCTGGTGATCGAACTGCGCAACGTCCCCTATGAGACGCAACGCGATGTTGTCTTCTTCCTGGGCGACGCGCTGCCCCGCTTTGGGCACGCCGCTTTCGACGCTACCGGTAACGGCGCCTATCTTGCCGAAGTCGCTCAGCAACGCTGGGGCGAGCGCGTGAGCGAGGTGAAGCTCAATGCCGGCTGGTATGGTGCCAACAGCCCCGCCTATGTCGAGGCATTCGCGGACGGCACGATCGTCGTGGCCGGCGACGACGACATCATCCGCGATCACCAGGCGCTGCAATATGTCGATGGCATCATCCGCGTGCCCGAGAATTTCCGATACAAGGGTGGCGACGGTTTCGATCGCCACGGCGACGCTGGCATTGCCGGCATCCTCGCCTGGTACGCATCGCGGCAAGGCGCAACCGAATATGGCTATACGCCTGTCCCAATTGCGCGCGCCAATCCTTACGCGGCGGCGTCGGATGATGGGTGGGACGGCGACGACGAAGAGGTCCGGTCGTGGTGGAAGCCGCCGCTGGGCACAGGCCTTCGTCGCTCGATATGGGCTGGCGCGCTCAAGGGGGTCAGGAGCGCTGTTATCGGTGCAGCGACCCGATGGAGCGACCTTGGCCCTAAAAACGCTCTGAGCGGCCTTTTAACCCCTCTTAAATTGATTTCGGTTCGGCAGGAGCAATGGGCATGACCGTGTTGGTCGATCTTCGGGGCGAGCCCCTTCGCAAAGAGGTGATGACCCGCGACGTGGCCGCGCCGACGATCGGCAGCGTCCGGTCCCCCTATAGTGGCTATCCGGCCGATGGGCTGAACCCGGTTCGCCTCGCCAACATCCTGCGCGCCGCCGACCAGGGCGATCCGCTCGCCTATTTCGAACTGGCCGAGCAGATCGAGGAGCGCGACCCGCATTATCTGGGTGTGATCGGTACGCGCAAGCGTTCGGTCGCCCAGATCGACGTGACGGTCGATGCCGCCAGTGAGGACGCAAGGGACGTCGAGATTGCCGATGGCATCCGCGAATGGATCGACCGCGACGAACTGGCGGATGAAACCTTCGATATTCTCGACGGGGTTGGCAAGGGCGACAGCTTCACAGAAATCATCTGGGACACCAGCATGGGCCAGTGGCAACCGGCTCGCCTGGAATGGCGCGACCCGCGCTGGTTCACATATGACCGCGTGGACGGACGCACGCCGATGCTACGCGGCGGCGAAGATGGCTCCAGCCCGGACTCCCCGCTGCCCGCGTTCAAATTCATCCGGCATACGGTCAAGGCCAAGTCGGGCCTGCCGGTGCGATCTGGCCTTGCGCGCATCGCCGCCTGGGGATGGATGTTCAAGGCGTTCACCCAGCGCGACTGGGCGATCTTCACCCAGACCTATGGCCAGCCGGTGCGGATCGGCAAATTCCAGTCGGGTGCCAGCAACGATGATAAGGCCACGCTCTTTCGCGCCGTGGCCAATATCGCAGGCGACTGCGCGGCGATTGTGCCCGAGGGCATGTCGATCGAATTTGTCGAGGCCAAGAATGTTTCGGCCGGTGGCGACCTGTACGAACGGCGCGCCGACTGGCTCGATCGCCAGATTTCCAAGGCGGTGCTGGGGCAGACAGGCACGACCGATGGAAAGCAGGGCGGCCTGGGCGACGGCGGCAACAAGGTCCATGATGGCGTTCGCGAAGATATCGAGACGGCGGATTGCAAAGCGCTGGCTGCTACGCTCAATCGCGACCTGGTCCGCCCTTGGGTCGATCTGAACTATGGGCCGCAGCGTAAATATCCTCGCGTGCGCGTAGGCCGTCCAAAGCAGGAGGACTTGAAAGGCCTTACCGACGCGCTGGTGAAGCTGGTGCCGCTCGGCATGGAAGTCCAGATGAGTGAGGTGCGCGATAAGTTCGGCCTCTCCGATCCCGACAAGTCAGGCAAACTGCTGGCAGCGCCAGCCGTCGCCCAGTCCACGCCCTTGTTACCGGATCACCTGCGTCTGCCGTCGCCGCAACTCGTCGCCGCGCTTCAGGCGGCCGGCGCTGGCAGCGTCGATGTTTTCCCGGCCAATGCGATCGCCGATAGGCTCGCCCAGGACACGGCGCCGGACATGGCGGACATGCTGGAGCAGATCGAAGCGATGCTTGCGGCGGCGAATGATCCCTCCGAGTTTCGCGAGATGTTGCTGACCGCCTTTGGCGATCTGCCGATTGGGCGGCTGGCAGCAAAGATCGGCGATGGCCTGGTCGCCGCCCAGGCGGCCGGCCGGTTCGACGTCGGAGGCGAGTAGTGTCCGGCCAGCCCAGCGCTGTGTCGGGGGCCTTGCGCCGGCCGTTCACCGAACAGATCGCCTTCTTTCGTGGCAAGCTTGGCAACTTGGTCCCGACCGAGTTCTGGGATGACCTGGAGCGCGAGCAGCACGATACCGGCTTCATGGTGGCCGGCGCGCAAAAGGCCGATCTGCTGACCGATCTGGCGGCAGCGGTCGATCGCACTATCGCTGAAGGCAAGAGCCTGGACGCTTTCCGCAAAGACTTTCGCGCGATCGTCCAGCGCCATGGCTGGCACGGATGGACGGGCGAAGGGACCAAAGCCGGCGAAGCCTGGCGCACGCGGACCATCTACAAGACCAATGCTTCGACCAGCTATGCGGCCGGTCGCTATGCGCAGCTGCTCGACGGCAACTTCGCGCTGTGGGTTTATAAGCATGGCGGATCGAAAGACCCGCGCCACGAACATCTGCATGTGTTCGACGGCCTGTGCCTGCCCCCCGATCACCCATTCTGGAAAATCTTCTATCCGCCGTCTGACTGGGGTTGCAGCTGCTATGTCGTTGGTGCGCGCAGCGAGCGCGCGGCCCGGCGCCTGGGCGGCGATCCTGACAAGAAGTTGCCGGACGGCTGGGACCGGATCAATCCGAAGACCGGCGTCCCGCATGGTGCCGGCCGCAACTGGGACTATGCGCCCGGTGCCAGCGTCGCCCCGATCGTGAAGGCGACGGCCGAGAAAATCCGCCACTGGGATTATCGGATCGGCAAGGGCTTCATGGAGAGCATCCCGCCCGCGTTGCGCGATGCCTTCGCCGACAGTTACCGGCTGCTGCCATCGGTTGCGGATGACGCCCGGCGTTTTGCTCGGCGCATTTGGGGA
>JAGVJS010000210.1 GCA_020051025.1 Sphingobium sp.
CATCACCAGTCCCAGCGCCAGCCCCTTGACCGGGCCTATCGTCAGAAAAGCCGCGACCAGCATCCCGATCAGCACCGTCCAGCCGGCCAGCAACAGCCCCGGCGCAGACCGATCGAGCTGCAACCAGGATCGGCGCAACAGCCCCGCGCCCACGGCGCCGCCGGCAATCAGCAACAGGCTGGTCAGCGCGATCACCAGTGAATGCTCGCGCCGACGCCTACGGTCTGCGGCTCGCCCAGGATCGCCTGATGGATCGCCGCATATTGATATTGCATATAATCTTCGTTCAGGATGTTGCGGGCGAATACGAACAGCGACCATCGATCGGTTTCATACCCGATCTTCCCGTTGACTACCGTGCGGCCGCCCACCTTGAACTGGCCCTGATCCTGACCGACGCCGGTGAACACCGAACCGCGATAATTCGCATTCAGATTGGCGACGAAGCCCGGCCCGAACTGGGCATTGATGCCGCCCGACAGGGTCCAGCGCGGCGCATAGGGGAATTGCGTGTCGGTCAGGTCCACGGTGCTGGTCGCGCCATCGGGCAAAACGAAGTCGGTAAACTTGGTCCGAACGTGACCTAAGGAGCCATAGATGTCGATGCCGCGCGCGACATTGGCGTTCGCCTCGACCTCAAAGCCGTAAAGACGCGATCCGGCCGCGTTCACCGTGTTGTAGTCATAGGCATTCTGACCGAAATAGGCGGTGACCTGCTGGTCCTTCCACGTCATGTAAAAGACGTTGGCATTGAGCGTCAGCCGACCGCCCAGCCATTTGGACCGCAACGATCCTTCATAATTCCAGCTATATTCCGGGTCATAGGCGACCAGCAGGGCGCGGGCCGGGTTCTGGCTCGACCCGCCCGAACGATAAGCGCGCTGAACGGTGAAAGCGGTGGTCAGGTCCGGCGTCCAGTCCATGCTGATCCCTGCCTTGGGCAGGAAAGCGTTGAAGCTGCGGCTGTTGGCGGCCAGCGGCGATGATGCATCGCTCACCAGACCCAGCACGCCTTGGTTGATCAGCGTGATGATCGGCGCATAGGCCGCGCCCAGGAAATTGGCATCGGGCAACGTCCCGTTAAAGGCCGCCACCGTTTCTGCGGCATAACGGTTGCGTTCATGATCGAAGCGGAAGCCGCCGATCAGCGTCAGCCGATCGGTGATCTTGAACCGGGCGTCGCCGAACAGCGCCATCGTCTCCACCTTTTCCGGCTGATCGGCGGAATAGGCGACCGGAATGACCGGCAGTTGCGCCGCATAGGCATTGCTGAGGAAACTCGCCTGCGCCGCCGTCGCCCCGTTCGCGCGCAAAAGGGCGGCGATGGTCGCAGCCGGCGTTTCGATGTTCACCCGGCTGTTCTGCTCGATGCTGCCGGTCCGCCGATAATACCAGCCGCCCAGCAAACCGCTCAACCGTTCGCCATCATAGTTGAGGCGGACTTCCTGAGTCAGAGTGCGATAGTTGAAGCGATTGTCGATCGCCTGCACATCCTGCGGCGTGCCATCGGTATCGACGACCGAATGGACGCGGGACCGGTTCCAGGATGTCACGCTGGACAGTTTCAGTCCCTGCGCCAGCGGATAGCTGATGTTGAACACGGCCAGATCGCTGTCGATCCTGCCCCGGCTCGGCTGGTCGCCGGCGGCAACGCGGCGGTTGAAATAATTGGGGACATCGGTGCGGGCATATTCATAAAGATAGCCGCCATCGCGGCGGACGCGATTATAGCTGGCGACCGCTTCCAGACCGGGGATCGCCTTGGGCGTCCATTTGATCTTGCCGCGCAGATTGAGCGATTCCAGCGCATCGCTATATTCGTTCCGGGTGACATTGTAGATCAGGCCGCGATCGTTGCGACGCTCCGCCGACAACCGCACGCCCAGTTCATCCTGAATGATGGGTCCACCGACGGCCGCCGAAAAAGTGCGATCATCATATTCGGTCCACATCACACGGGCGTCACCGCCCCAGCGGGTCAGCGACGGATCCTTGCTGGTGATGACAATGCCGCCGGCCAGTGCGTTCAGCCCCTGAATGGTGGATTGCGGACCGCGCAGCACTTCCACCTGCTGCACGTCCCACAGGTCGGTCGGGCCGCCATAGAGCGCCCATTTGGGGATCGGCGCGCCGTCGACATAGACGCTGGCCGCGTCCGCCTGCCCACCTGCTCCGACCCCGCTGTTGCTGATGCCGCGAATGGTAAAGCCCGACGCACCATAGGTTTCGGACAGGTTGGCGGTACGGTTATAAACGTCCTGAATGGTGATCAGCGCCTCGCGCTCGATCGTTTCGGGCGTGACCACGGCGATGCTGGTCGGGGTCTGCTGCAACGTACGGGCGCTTTTTTCACCGGTCACGATAATCTCGGCCCGAGCGCCCTCTTCCACATCCGCAACCGGCGCCTGCTGCGCCAGCGCCGGACTGGCGAGTGCGACGACAGCCGCTCCCGATACAAAGACAATCGACCGCATCATATAATCCCCCAATATTCTGGGCGGCTCCATATTTGACCACGCTAACGCGAGTCAATGTCATTATATGATGAGCGTCCGAACGGCCTTCATGGGCGGGCCGGGAAAGGACCATAATCCTTCCCCGACCCGCCTTTCATCAGGGATAGGCGAAACGCAGCGTCGCGAACACGGTGCGCGGGCTGCCATAGAAATTGCCGCGCCCGGTCGATGAAATGCGGGCATAGTAGCTGCGGTCGAACAGGTTGTTGACATTGACCGACAGGGACAGTCGTTCGTTGACCTTGTACCCGGCGCGCAGGTCCGCGATCACATAGGCGCCCTGCCGCACGATGGTCGACCGGGTGCGCAGCGATCCGTCTGCATTCCATATCGCCGCATTGCCGCCGAAGGTGGAACTCAGCCAGGTCAGGCCGCCGCCGATGCTGAACCCCTCCAGCACGCCGCCGGTCGGCGCATAGTTGGTAAAGACCTTCGCCGAATGTTTCGGGATGACCGGCACGACCGAAATCCCTTCATACAGCGCATTGGTATCACGCAGATATTTGTTCTTGTTGTAACTATAACCGCCATTGATCCGCCAGCCGGGCGTAATCTCCCCGCCAGCATCGAACTCGACCCCGCGCGACCGCACCTTGCCGATTTGCAGCACCACATCGGGTAGGTCCGGGTCGCTGAACAGCCGGTTGGACTGGGTGATCTGGTATGCGGCCAGCGACAGCAGCAACTTGTCCTGGAACAGCGACAGCTTGGTTCCGGCTTCATATTGATCGCCGATCAGCGGCTCGATCTGCCCGCCATCGGCGCGCGGCATGGTCGATGTCTGCGGCGTGAAGCTGTCGGCATAGCTGCCATAGATGTTCCAACTGGACGTCACATCCCACACGATGCCGCCATAGGGGGTGAACTGCGCGTCGATGCTGTACCCGGTCGACCTCTGCAAATTGGGCAGCAATGTCTGGGAATCGGTCGACCACCATGTCATCCGCCCGCCGCCGACGAGCGACAGCCCCTCGACCGGGCTGATCCGCATCTGGCCGTACATGCCATATTGTTCGACCTGCGTGTCGCTGGCGCCGTAGACCTGCGTGACCGCACCATAAGGACCGACATAGGGCGGCAACTCGCCATAGGGATCGAGCGGCGGCTCGGCGGGCGACACCGGATTATAGACGTCGATCTGCGCATAGCGGCTGAGGCGGGTATAATAGGTGCGCGCGGAACTGGACTGATAATCCATGCCCAAAATCAGCGTCTGGTCGCGCCCGAACAGCGGGAAGCTGCCCACGCCGTTAAAGTCGAACGAACGCGTACTATAGGTGTTGTCGCCGCGATAGGCGATGTGCGACGTCATCCCGTCCGTCTCCGTCACCGGCGCGCTACCGATATAGCTGTAGACGTCGTCGCGATCGACTGCGGTGTAGAGGCCCGTCGCCCGCAACGTCCAGCGGTCGCTGATGCGATGCGTGAGTTCGGCGAAGGCCGACCAGCTTTCCGACCGGAAGCGATTCCAGTCCGCCCCTACATAGGTGGAGCGCGGCACGTCCAGCAACTGGCCGTCGCTGCCGTCCGCCCCGCCGATCAGGCCCGGCAGACCCGTCTGGATCGACGGCTTGAACCGTTCCCATGTACCACCCACGGTGAAGGTGGTGCGATCGCCGATATCGATCTTGCCCACGCCGAACGCGCCGACGCGGTTGCGATGGGCGATGTCGTAAAACTGGTCCTGATCCTGCACCATCGCGCCGAAACGGACGGCGACGCCCTGCCCCAACGGCGCCGACAGGTCGATCTCCCCCCGCTTGTTCTGATAGGTGCCGTAGCCGACAGACCCTTGCAGCTTGAACGTGTCCAGCGGCCGTTTGCGCACCAGATTGATGCTGCCGGCCGGATTGCCCGATCCGCTGAACAGACCCGCCGGGCCGCGCAGCACCTCCAGCCGTTCGTAGAAGAACAGGTCGGGAATGACGGCGGGGGAATCATAGGCGCGGGTCGGCGTGCCATCGACCAGATAATTGTTGATGGCAAAGCCGCGCGAATAGAAGGTAGCCCCTTCGCTGCCCACGCCATTCACCGTAATGCCATTGGTCGCGGTCAGCGCATCTTCCAGCGTGAACAGATTCTGCGCCTCAATCTGTTCGCGGTCGATGACGGCGACCGTATTGGGCACATCTTTCAGCGGCGTGACCGTCTTGCCGACCTCCTGACCATAGCTTTTGCCCAGCACGATGATGTCGGCACGATCGCCAGCATCATCATAGGCAGCGTCATCATAGGCGGCATCGGCCGCCATGGCGGCGCTGGACGCCGCCAATGTCGCGATAGCCAATATGGGCAGGCTGACGACGGACGGATATATGCGGATCAATTGGACCTCCCTGTTGTGAACGGGGGCCTCCTATATTGATTCGCTATTGCAAGTCACTATCACACTTAGCGGTTTTCGGTGGACCGGCTTTCCCTTTGCCGCGTCCGCCATCGGGGCTGAAAGGTGGGTGACAGCTTCCCGCCCTATGCGCCGCCAGTCGCCGCCATATGGCGACCCGCGCTCTTTCGCTTGAAAGCAGACGTCAAACCGACGCCCCCGGTCGTCCCCCGTGAGAGGATTTATGAACGACATCTGGACCCATATCGTGGCCGATTTTTCCAATATCGGCTCCCCCGCCGCGCTGGCCGCCTTCGGTCAGGTCGTGCTGATCGACATCATGCTGGCGGCGGACAATGCCATCGTCGTCGGCGCGCTGGCCGCTGGCCTGCCCCCCGCCTCCCGGCGCAAAGTGATCGCCATCGGCGTGATCGCCGCACTGGTGCTGCGTATCGCCTTCGCCCTGCTCGTGACGCAGTTGATGCAGCTGGTCGGCCTGGTCTTTGCCGGTGGCCTGCTGCTGGTCTGGGTCGCATGGAAGATGTGGCGCGAACTGCGCTCGGGCGGCGAAGCGGAAGATGCCGATGATATCGCCGGCAAGGCTGCGCCCAAGGGCTTTGCCCAGGCCGCATGGGCCGTCGCCATCGCCGACGTCTCCATGAGCCTCGACAATGTGCTGGCGGTCGCCGGCGCGGCGCGTGAGCATCCCGGCATCCTGGTCGTCGGCCTGATCCTGTCGGTCGCGCTGATGGGCGTGGCGGCGAACCTGCTGGCCCGCGTCATCGAACGTTATCGCGCCATCGCCTATTTTGGCCTGCTGGTGATCCTCTATGTCGCCGGCAAGATGATCTATGAAGGCGTGATCGACCCGGCGACGGGCCTCATGACCCTGTTCTGATCAATGATGGGACGGGGCCGGTCATGCGGCCCCGTCCGCCTTTTCCATCCGCGTAAAGCCCAGCGGCGCACCGATCAGGACCAGCACCACGCGGGTCAGGTGATGGATGATGACCACGCCCGGCTCCAGCGCCAGACTGAGCGCCACCATGCTCATTTCGGCCAGACCGCCCGGCGAATAGGCAAGCGTCAGCAGCACAGGATCAAGCCCGGTCAGGGCGCTAACCCCCGCCGCCCAGGCGAATGTCACGGCCAGCAGGATCAGCGTCGATCCCGCCGCCAGCGCCAATGTGCGCAGCAGCAATTTCAGCGTCAGCCCCACAAAGCGGCAACCGATGGTGGCGCCAAGGCCCACCTGCGCGGCGGCCAGCGCCCAGCCGGGGATGCGAAAATCGGCGAGGCCGCTCATATGCAC
>JAGVJS010000256.1 GCA_020051025.1 Sphingobium sp.
CCACCGTGCCGACGCCACCGCGCGTCGTGTAGGCAGACGCCGGAAATGCCATCCAGCGCGGCACCCAGCGTTCGACCTTGGCGCGTCCATTGGCACCGGCGAGATGGTCAGCGACGATGCGTTTCAGCACCTTGGCTTTCTCACCGGCATTGGCGCTGGCGACGGTCTCGCCCGCCACCTCGGCGACGATCCGCGACAGGACTTGCCTGTCGCGGACAAGCTCGAGAAAGACAGCGTCCGCCTGCCACCAGTCGGCCATGTCGACACCGATGTGCGTGCCTGCCGCCGCGACAGCGGCACTGCCGCTGGCCATGGTTTCGCCCATGACAATCGTGATGATCTCCATGACGACGGCATCGGGAAGCTCGATCAGCCGATGGAAAATGCCTGCGACGCCCTGCCGGGAGTCATGCGTCCCCTGAGCCGCGTCGCCATTGCCCCCGTTGCTGGAAGACATGTGACTTCCAACAATGGTCGGCTCCTCGGGCGAGACGCCAAGTACATCGAGGATCGCGCGGCGGCGCTCGTCAAAGACGGTTTCGGCGCGACAGGTCTCGAGGCTTTCGCGCACCGCGTCATTGCGGCTGGACTGTGGTTCGGGTGAGACGCGCCACAGGTGCGATCCGCCAATGGCGTGGGCGACCATGAGCCGCAGAGCGACGCCTGGATGGCCGAGCATGGCCGCGCGGACGGCGGCATGGCGGTGCAGGTCGATATAGGTCTGCATGGTCGAGGTGATTTCGGGACGCGCAATGCTGGCAGGCTGCGACCCTTCACCCCGAGCCACTCTCTGGGCTTCCTTGCGGGTGAGATAGCCCTCATGGATGCTGACTTCGCCGGTTGCCCGGACATCGATATAGACACGCCCGCCCTTCCGCTTGGCCGCCTTTTCATATTCCCAGCTGTGGAAAGGATCGGACGGGGGCACGATCACGACATCGCTCCAGCCCTCCTCCAGATAGGCCGTCCGACGCGCCTCGATGGCGGCGTTCTGGGCAGTCCAGAAGGCATCGGCATCGGCGAAATAGCGATCGTCGCCGAACAGGTCGGCGATGGTCGCGCCCTTGTAGCCCTCGAGGTCGAACAGGGCGAAGCGGGAGGGGATGGACTGCCCGCCGAACAGCCATGATTTCAACTGATGGCCGGTCGGCACATAGCTGTCGGGGTCGTCGAACAGCGCCAGCCAGCTCCGCTGCTGGCTCTTGCTGGCGAGGGTGAGGTGACGAACGGTCGTGCGGTCGATCTTCTCCGCCGCATAAGCCGCGCGGATGCGCGGCAGGAGGTTTCCGAGCGCCAGCACCCGCGCGATGGTGAGGTCTGGAAGCCCGAAGGTCGCGGCAATGTCATCGACAGTTCGGCCCTCCTTCACCAGCCGGGTGAAGGTTGCCCATTGGGTCACCTCGTCGGCATCCAGCCGCGCGAGGTTTTCGATCATCGATGCCTCGATGGCTGCAGCGTCGTCGGTTTCAGAAAGAATGCGACAGGGAAGTGGCTCGGCTTCCCCGGTTTCCTGGGCAACGATGAGCGCCGCGTGGAAGCGCCGCGCGCCCGCGACGATCTCGAAATGTCCCTCCTTGCACCCCTCGACTCCGCTCGGGACAGGATTTGGACGGACCAGCAGCGTCTGGATGATGCCGCGCTTGCGCACGGTCGGCAGAATGTCGGACACATCGGGCGCCTTTCGCCCATAGCGCATGTTGGTCCTGCTGACGGAAAGCTTGTCAGGCGCGATAAAAACGAGTGTCATGGCTTTACTCCTTGTGAGTGCCGGTCCCTCACACTTCGCGGCGTCGGGGGACCGGTTTTGCGATTGGCGGCGAAGCGCGCCGCCCGCGCGTCAAGGACCCCATCAAAGTAGTACTTTGATAGGAGCCCTCATCCGCCGTCCGGCTCGCCGGAACGATGCGGAATGTCTTGGGAGTCGCTTGCCTCCCGCGAAGGGGCTGCTCCCGGCGTTGATCCGCTTTGGGCGGCGCGGCGCAACAGCGTTTCGGCCCACAGGATCGAACCGGCACGGCGCGCCCATTCGGTCCAGACGGTCAGTGAAAGGCCGGTGTCGAACGACAGGTCGCGTTCGATGAACAGCCCATAGGGCAGGCGCACGGCGGCGATCTCGGACAGGCTGAAATAGCCGAGTTCCGGGCAGCCGAAGCCAAGATCGGCCAGCCCGAACAGGGTGTCGCCATCCTCGCCCAGCTCGGTCGCCAGCCATGTCGCCGCGCCTACGGGATTGAACAGTTTGACGACAGGCGGCGGGTCGAAGCGCTCGCCATTCGCGTCGCAAGCCCGCCGCGCAATGTCGTTGGCGCGCAGCGCGAAGCGGAGTTCGGGGGGCAGGAGGATCATGCCGCCCTCCGCAGCCGCGTATCTGCCTCGGGCCTCCCATCCTGTGCGGCCGCCTGCGCCTCGCAGTGCCGCGACAGCAGCCAGTCGGCGGCTTTGGTTGCGGCGCTGGCGGCGCGAAAGATGGCGCGATTATCCTCGCGCAGGACCTCCAGCCATGCGCCGATATAGTCGGCATGGCGGACGGTCGGCGTGATGCCGAGCGCAGCGCAGAGAAAGGCTGAACCCATTTCGGCGACCAGTTCCTCGCGGGCATAGTCCTTGCTGCCGAAGCTGTTGATGAGGTTCCGGCCCAGCCGCTTGGGGTGGCCGGTGGCGTGGGTCAGTTCGTGCAGGCAGGTCCGGTAATAATTGACCTGCTCGAAGAAGGCCGATTGCGGCGGCACCTGAACATAATCGAGCGAGGGCATGTAGAAGGCGCGGTCGCCGCCGACATGAAAATCGACACCCGATGCGGCAATGACTGCCTCGGCAACAGGGACGATCTCCCGTTCGGGCAGCGGGGCAGGATCACAGGCCAACCCTTCGCGCAGTCCCTCGCACTGGGCGACATTGAAGACCGTAAAACGCTTGAGAAACGGAATGGATTTGACCTCGGGCGGTGCATTGCCGTTCGGCGGGGCGGTGCTCCCCCGGAGGCTCGTCTGTTCCGCCTCCTTGGGAATGAACCGGTCGGCATAGACGACGGTCACGCCCTGCTCGCCCTTGCGGACGCAACCGCCAGCCTGCCGGGCCTGCCGGAAGGTCAGCCAGCTTTGCGAGGGCCAGCCATGCGCGATCACCGCGCCCCACAGGATGAGGATGTTGACGCCCGAATAGGGCCGCGCGGTGAGCGCGTTGCGCGGCAGGCCGGGCAAGGCACCGCTGCTCTCGCCTGTCCCCCATGGCTGCACCCAGGGGAGGCGTCCGCCTTCCAGCTGCGTGATGATCCGGGCGGTCACCTCGTCATAGAGGTTGGTCCGCGTCTCTTCCTGACGCGTGTCGCCAGCACCCTTTCCACGGGCACTACGCTTGCGAGGTTCACGCATGGTCTGTCTCCTGCGCCACCCCAAAAAAGCACAAGGCCTCCCCGCAAAGACCCCATGGGTTGGGGCAGGTCAGTCCACACGCTCGACACCAAATCTCGCGTGCCTGACCCCGGAGAGGGGGTTGGGCGGCAGGTGCGACTGGAGA
>JAGVJS010000370.1 GCA_020051025.1 Sphingobium sp.
ATCCGCCCGCGCGCGCGCATCCGCGAAACGGCTGCGATCGCGCCGCACCATTTCATAATAGGCCATCAGATGATGGCCCAGCGTCACCGGCTGCGCCGATTGCAGATGGGTGAAGCCCGGCATCACCGCATCGGCATGTTCCTCCGCCCGCGTCACCAGCGCGCGCTGAAGGGCCAGCAGCCCCGCTTCCACCTCGTCGATGGCGTCGCGCACCCACAGGCGGAAATCGGTCGCCACCTGATCGTTACGGCTGCGCGCGGTATGCAGGCGCCCCGCCGCCGGACCGATCAGTTCGGCCAGCCGCGACTCGGTGACCATATGAATGTCTTCCAGGTCCAGATTCACCGGCACGCCATTGGCTTCATATTCGGCGGCGATCGTGTCGAGGCCCGCGCTGATCGCGTCGGCATCCGCCTGCGAAACGATGCCCTGCTTCGCCAGCATCGCGACATGCGCCTTGGACCCGGCGATATCCTGTTTCCACAATCGCTTGTCGAAGGGGATGGAGGCATTTATCTCACGCATGATCGATGCCGGACCGGCGGCGAACCGGCCACCCCACATGCTGTTGGAGCCCTTTCCAGTGACTTCTTCTTCACGCGCGCTAATGATATTGCTCCTGCCTGCCGCTCTGGCGGCCTGCGATAGGCAATCGCCGCCGCCGGAGCAAGCCAATGCCGCCATCAGCGGCGAGGTTCCGGCATCATCGGAAGAAGTGAAGGGGATTGGCGCGAAGGACGGCACCTTCGACTATCGGCTCGATCGCAGCAAGGCGGGCACCCCCGCCCCCGACTTCGCGTTCCTCGATCCCGATGGCGGCGAAAAGACGCTGAAGGATTTCGCCGGCAAGCCGCTGCTCGTCAATCTCTGGGCGACATGGTGCGCGCCCTGCATCGCCGAAATGCCCACGCTCGATCGGGTCGCGGCCGCTTACGGCCCCAAGGGTCTCGCCGTCCTCACCGTCTCGCAGGACAATCAGGGGCTGAAGGCCGCCAAGCCATTCTTCGAAAAACATGACCTGCCGCATCTCAAGGGCTGGGCCGATCCCGAAACCAATTTCGGTTTCCATTATGCCACGGGCCTGCTTCCCACCACGGTCATCTATGATGCGCAGGGCAAGGAAATGGTCCGCGTGATCGGCGCGATGGATTGGGAGGGCCCGGAGGCCAAGGCCTTGATCGACGCGGCGATGCAGTCCTGAACAGCCAATCATAGCATCAGAAACTGCTAAGACGAAACAGTGCAAAAAAACCGCCATGCCAGATGATTGCAAAATGACATGGCGGCAATGCACATTTATCAATTGCACGATTTCACATGCCGCCAATATCCTGAATGACTGCTCATAGGAGGTAGTTCATAAATACTGTCTTTTTAATGCAATTTTTTGCAGTGCGGTAGAGGATTTCACAAAACCATCCGTCGTCCCCCTTGTCATCGACAATGCATAAACAGGGGGCATGAATGACACGACTGTCCGCACTCAAGCTTTCACTTATCCTCGCTTCGTCCTGGTCCGCCTGTGCGCTTGCACAAGAAGCACCGCAAGAGCCTCAGGCCGATGACGGCGCCGCCATCATCGTCACCGGCACCCGTGCCGTGGGCATGTCCGCCGCCGACAGCGCCGCACCAGTGCAGGTCCTGGGCGAATCTGCGCTCGCCAAAGTGGGCCAGCCCAACCTCAACCAGGCGCTGACCCAGATCGTACCGAGCTTCACCGCCCAGACGCAGGGCACCGACATGTCGAACTTCGCCCTGTCGGCCCGTCTGCGCGGCCTGTCGCCCAACCACACCCTGGTCATGGTCAACGGCAAGCGCCGCCACGGCTCCTCCATCCTTCAGGTCATCGCCGGCCCGTTCCAGGGTTCTGCCGCGCCCAGCATCGACCTTATTCCGCCAGACGCCGTCGACCATATCGAAATCCTTCAGGATGGCGCCGCCGCCCAATATGGCACCGACGCGATCGCCGGCGTCATCAACCTGATCCTCAAGGACCAGAACGAAGGCGGCAGCTTCAAGATGACCGGCGGTCAATATTATGACAGTGAAGGCGAATTGTTCAGCGTCAGCGGCAATGTCGGCTTCAAGCTGGGCGAAGACGGCTTCTTCAACGCCACCGCTTTCCACCGTCGCCAGGACTATACTTCGACCGGCACGGGTCAGGTTCAGATCACCCGGCCCGACGGCACGCTGCAACCCAACGTCCCGACCCAATGGTCCAACCTCTCGGGCGACGCCCTGTCGGGCATCAACGGCGGCCAGGCCAAATCCGAACTCAGCCTGCTCTTCTACAATATGGGTTATGATTTCGGCGGCATCGAATTTTACAGCTTCGGCGACATCTCACACCGCATCGGCTATGCCAAGCAGGGTTATCGCCATCCTTCGCGAATCTGCGACGTCCCCGGCAACAGCGGCGGCAGCATCACCGGCGCGGCCTATGACCCCTCGCTTTGCCTCGGCAATACCGGCGTCGTCGGCATGGTCCCGCAGCAGAAGGTCGTGCAGGACGAATATAGCATCACCGGCGGCGTCCGCGGCGATGTGGCCGACTGGAACTATGACTTCGGCGTGACCTATGGGTCGGACAAGAACCAGATCTACACGATCGAATCCGCCAACCGCTCGCTCTATCAGAACACCGGCTTCACCCCGACCGACTTCTATGACGGCATGTTCAAACTGACCCAGCTGACCACGACACTCGACATCCGCAAGGAATTCGACGTCGGCATGGGCGGCCCGCTGACCTTCGCCTTCGGCGGCGAATATCGCCGCGAAAAATACACGATCGGCGCGGGCGACGCAGGCTCCACCTATCTGGAAGGCGGCCAGTCCTTCCCGGGTTATCAGGCGAGCGACGCCGGCACTTTCGGCCGCCATGTGAAGGCCGTCTATGCCAACGTCATCCTGGAACCGGTGGACCGCTGGACCATCGACCTTGCCGGCCGTTACGAAGATTATAGCGACTTTGGCGACACCAGCATCGGCAAGATCACGACTCGCTACGACTTCAGCGACGCGATCGCCATCCGCGGCACGGCCAGCACGGGCTTCCGCGCCCCGACGTTGCAGGAAGGCAATTATTCGGCAACCAACGTCAGCCCGACCGGCGCCGTGCTTCAGCTGCCGCCGTCGTCGGCTGCCGCCACGCTGCTGGGCTTCAGCGCCCTGAAACCGGAAAAGTCGACCAACTTTTCCGCCGGCATCGTGCTGCGTCCGATCCCCAAGCTCGCCGTCACGCTTGATGGTTATTACATCAAGATCAAGGATCGCATCGCCGGCACCGCGCAGATCCGCGGCACCGTCAACGGCGTGATCCAGCCGGGCAATCCGGCGCTGGGCGTGCCCACCGGCCAGCAGGTGCTGGACGCCATCGCCGCCCGCGGCGTCGCCATCGACAATGTGCCCAACCTTGGCGTCGCGACCTTCACCAACGGTGTCGATACCCGCACCATGGGCTTCGACTTCTCCGCCAGCTACCCGGTCATGCTCGACTTCGGTCGCCTCGACCTGACGCTGTCGGCCAACTATACCAAGACGAAGGTGACGAAGAACCGCATCCCCGGCCTCTTCAGCGCCCAGTCGGTCAGCTATCTGGAAGACGCGTCGCCCGACTATAAGATCGGCTGGGGCGGCCTGTTCACCAGCGGCAAGTTCAGCCTGAACCTGCGTGAAACCTTCTACGGCAGCTCCAGCATTCTGGTGTTCCCGGCGATCAGCGGCGCGCCGTCCTTCACCGGCGTCGTAAAGGCCACGGCGATCACCGATCTGGAAGCGGGTTATGAATTCACTGACTCGGTGACCATCTCTGTGGGTGCGAACAACCTGTTCAACAAGCGCCCCGAAGTGCCCAAACTGCTGACCGGCTACACCATCGCGCCGGGCGTTTCCCCCTATGTGAACGGCAGCACGACCTACAACTCACCCTATGGCCATGGCGCCTATGGCAGCTCGGGCGGCTATTATTACGCCCGTATCGACTTCAAATTCTGATCGAAGTCATGAAGGAAGGGCCGGTCCGGCAAGGACCGGCCCTTTTGCTATGGGAAGAGGACAGACGCCCATGAGCTTCAGCCGTCGCGAAGCACTCACCACCGCCTTGGCCACGCCGCTCGCCATGCAGGCCGCTCATGCGGCCCCACCCCCGCTCAGCCTACCGGACCGGACAAGCTTCGCGCCCACCCCCATCGCCTATCTCGACAACGCCTCCACCCACCCGATCAGCCTTCGCGCGCGGGCGGCAATGCAGGCCTATGTCGCGGG
>JAGVJS010000362.1 GCA_020051025.1 Sphingobium sp.
CATCGGTCCAGCCGCCGCCAACCTCTTCCTTCGCCGCGCCCGGTGTCAACCGGACGCTCAGCAGCAGGTCGTCGCCCGCCGCGCTCCACACTATGTTCAGGCCACGGCCCGCATCAGCGCCGCGAACAGATTCTGCCGGATCGGCCCCTGAAGGATGATGATCGCCAGCAGCACCACCATCGGCGCCAGGTCCAGCGCGCCCAGATCGGGCATGAACTTGCGCACCGGGCGATACAGCGGCTCGGTCATCCGATCCAGCGCATAGAGGCCGTTGCGGACATATTCGTTCGACGTGTTGATGACATTGAACACGATCAGCCAGCTCAGCACCGCCTGCACGATGATGATCCACCATATCGCTTCCAGCACGATATAGACGATGCCGTTCAGGGCGTTGAGAAGTTCGAACAAGCTACCGGCCTTCCATGCTGCGCTGCCGCGAATGTGACGCTGTATCTAGAGCATTTTCAAGTCAGGTGGAAACACCTGACGGCTCGGAAAATGCGGAAAAACAAAAAAATCGGCGAGGCCGCTCCGCGACAAGCATCCCCCGCTGCTTATTCCATCAACGACAGGACAAATTCGCCAAACGCTCTATAGGAACCCCATGGATTTCAGAGATGCCCTCCCCGCCGACGCGCCCCTGATCGCAGCGATGCACGTCGCCAGCTGGCGTATCGCCTATGCGCAGATCATGACGCCGGCCTATCTTGCCGGCGCGATCGAGGCGGAAAGGCTGGCCACCTGGGCCCGCAAGCTGGAACAGCCCCTGCCCGGCCAGCGCATCATCATCGCCCAGCGCGACGGGCAACCGATGGGCTTCACCTGCGTCATCGGCGGCGGCGATCCGCGCTGGGGCACCCATGTCGACAATCTCCACGCCGTCCCCGCCGCCAAAGGCAGCGGCATCGGTTCCGCCCTGCTGGAACAGGCTGCGCGCTGGGGGCTGGAGGGCTGGCCGGACGCCGGCCTCTTTCTCTGGTGCTACACCGCCAACACCGCCGCCCGCGGCTTCTATGCGTCGCGCGGGGGCGTGGAGGTGGAGGATATCGACAAACCCGGCCCCGATGGCCAGACCCTGCCGGAAAAGCGCGTCGCCTGGAAAGATCCGCGCCTGCTTATCACCCGTTAATCTCCCCTCCCTTCCAAGGGAGGGGTTGGGGGTGGGTGGCCGCCGAAGGAGGCCCCTCTCTGAAGCAAAAGGGGCCTGAAGCGCCTTTACCTCCGCACCAGCGTACCGGCGCCGCGATCGGTGAAGATTTCCAGCAGCATCGCATGCGGCACCCGGCCGTCCAGGATGACGGCGGCGTCCACCCCGCCCTCGACCGCGCGGACGCAGGTTTCCAGCTTGGGGATCATGCCGCCGCTGATCGTGCCGTCCGCCTGCAATATCTCGATCGCCGCCGGGTCCAGATCGGTCAGCAGATTCTTGTCCTTGTCCAGCACGCCCGCCACATCGGTCAGTAGGAAGAAACGCGAGGCCTTCAGCTCCGCCGCGATCGCGCCGGCCATCGTATCGGCGTTGACATTATAGGTATGGCCGTCCGTGCCGATGCCCACCGGGGCGACGACCGGGATGATGCCGGCCTGCGCCAGCGTGTCGAGGATACGGCGGTCGACCGACACCGGATCGCCGACAAAGCCCAGGTCGACATTGCGCTCGATTCCCGAATTGGGGTCCGCCTCGCGCTTGCCGCCGACCTTCTCGCACAGGACGAGGCCCCCGTCCTTGCCCGAAATACCGACCGCGCGGCCACCCGCACCGGCGATCCAGCCGACAATTTCCTTGTTGATGGAGCCGGCCAGCACCATTTCGGCGATCTTGGCGGTTTCGGCGTCCGTGACACGCAGGCCGCCGATAAATTGCGATTCGACGCCCAGTTTCTTCAGCATCGCGCCGATCTGCGGCCCGCCGCCATGAACGACGACGACATTGATGCCCACCGCCTTCATCAGCACGACATCCTCGGCAAAGTCGCGCGCGGCTTCGGGGTCGCCCATAGCATGGCCGCCATATTTGACGACGAAGGTCTGGCCTGCATATCGCTGCATATAGGGCAGCGCCTCGACAAGGGTTTCGGCCTTCGCGAGGAGCGCGGGATCGGGAGCGTGCTTGCTGTTCATGCGCGCGCGCATAAGGCTATATGGTTGCTACCGCAAGTTATGCGCGCCACCTCAATGTAATTAGTTAGCTAAGCAACTAAAAATAGCATAGTGAAACACCTGTCTCACTCGCTGTCTCTTTTAGCCGTTCAGCGATCCAGCCGCCGCCCCAGCCCCACCAGCAGATAGATGACCGGCGGCACCAGAATCGCGGACAGCAGCACCTTGGCCATCATCTGCCCCAGCAGCAGTTCGCCGATCGGAAACACGCCATAAAAGGCGATCGACACGAACAGCAACGTATCCACGATCTGCGACAAGATGCTGGCCGTCGCAGCACGCAGCCACAGCATCCGGCTCCCTTCCCGCCCCTTCAACGCGGCGAACAAGGTCACGTTCAGCGTCTGTGAAATGCCATAGGCGATGATCCCGCCCAGCCAGATGCGCGGCGTACCGCCCATCATCATGGCAAAGGCTTTGGCGCGCTCCGGGTCCATGTCCCCGGCGGCCGGCGCGGCCAGCACCAGAATGGAAATCAGGATCGACGCGATCAGCGGCAGGAAGCCGATCTGCACCAGCCGGTTGGCGACCTTGCGCCCATGCAGTTCCGCCACGGCGCTGGAAATCGTGACCAGCAGCAGGAAGGCGAAGATGCCCGCCTCCACCGCCAGCGGCCCCAGCCCGACCATCGGCCCGATCGCGGACAGCGGCCCCAGCGCGACCTGCTTGTTGCCCAGCACGCCCGCGATGCAAACCATGCCGCCATAGAAGATGGAAAAGAAAAAGAGCGAACGGCTGATGGGCGCGAGCGATGCAGTCATCGGCCGCCCTTACCGACATTTGCCCTGCGGGGGAAGATGGCGCGGCGTCTACGTGCTACCCAGCCAGCAGCTGATATTTCAGCCCCATGGCCTGCGCCAGGTTCTTCAGTCGCCGCTCGACCGCTTCGCCATAAAGATCGGCGTCGCCATCGCGCAGATGCAGGTCGATCCGATCCCCCTGCCGCTCCAGATGCGACACCGCCAGCGGCCCTTCGACCCC
>JAGVJS010000424.1 GCA_020051025.1 Sphingobium sp.
ACTGGGGCTGGGCGTGGAGGCGATGGACAGCCGCGCCGCCGCCCGCGCCTGGGGCGTGTTGCGCGCCGAAGAGCGGCAGATCGTGGCGGCGTTGCTGCCGTTGTAAGCAACGCCCGTTCGTTTCGAGCTTGTCGAGAAACGGCTGGCGCTGCTCTCTGTGTTTCTCGACAGGCTCGAAACGAACGGCGGTTGGTGGCTTGCTCTCCTGCCCGGCTTTGGCCCATGTTGCCCTCTTGCTGAATCCAAGGGGGCTTTTTCATGTCGTTTCGCCGTCCCGCCGCCGCGCTGATTGCGGCGCTGCTCGTCACCACCAGCGCGCATGCTGCTACGCCCGACGCGCAGGCACGGGGCGAGGAACCCGCCTTCCGGGCGCTCTACAAGGAACTGGTCGAAACCGACTCAAGCTGGCCGGATGGGAGTTGCACGGTTGCGGCGGAGCGGATGGGCGCGCGGTTGAAGGCGGCAGGTTTTGCCGATGGGGATGTGGCGATTGTGACCGATCCGGCGCATCCGAAGGAAGGCAATCTGACCGCCATCCTGCGCGGCAGCAATGCCAGGCTGCCCGCCGTCCTGCTGCTTGCCCATATCGACGTGGTGGCGGCCAAGCGTAGCGACTGGGCGCGCGACCCCTTCACCCTGATCGAGGAGGGGGGCTATTTCTACGGGCGCGGAACATCCGACGACAAGGCGATGGCGGCGGCCTTCACCGATCAGATGATCCGCTACAAGACGGAAGGCTACAGCCCCAAGCGCACCATCAAGCTGGCGCTGACCTGTGGCGAGGAGACGGAGAAGGCGTTGAACGGCGTCGAATATCTGCTCAAGAACCGGCCGGATGCCTTAAAGGCCGGATGGGCGCTGAATGAAGGCGGCGGCGGGTCGCTGGACGAGGCAGGCAAGCCGGTCAGCCAGGGCGTTCAGGCGGGGGAGAAGGTCTATCAGGACTTCACCCTGACCGCGACGGCACCGGGCGGGCACAGTTCGCGCCAGACCCCGCATGTCAATGCGATCGGCTGGATGGCGGCTGCACTGGCGCGGATCAACGATTATGATTTCCCGGTCAACCTGACCCCGGCGGCCAAGGCCTATTTCGGGGCGTCGGCGCCGCTCTATCCGACGAAGGTGTCGGCGGCGATGGCGGCGATCGGTACGGGCAAGGCGACGGAAGCGGATTATGCCACCGTGTCGGGGGAGAGCGCCAGCTGGAACGCGACGCTGCGCACCACTTGCGTGCCCACGCTGGTCAATGGCGGCCATGCCCCCAATGCCCAGCCGCAGACGGTGACCGCCAATGTCAATTGCCGCATCATTCCCGGCGAGAGCGTGGATGCCGTGCTGGCCCAGCTGGCCGAAGTGGCGGCCGATCCGAAGATCAAGGTGACGCTGGCCGATCCGCCCCAGCCCAAATCCTCCGCGCCCGCACTGACGCCGCAGATCATGGGGCCGATCGAGGCGCTGACGAAGGAGATGTGGCCCGGCGTGCCGGTGATCCCGCGCCTGGCTACCGGGGCGACGGACGGGCGCTTCACCAATGCGGCGGGCATCCCGACCTATGGCGTGTCGGGTATGTTCGCCGACCCGGACGGGCAGGGGGTCCATGGTCTGAATGAGCGCATCCGCGTCAAGTCGCTGCTGGACGGGCGGGCGTTCCTTTACCGGCTGGTGAAGCTGTATACGCAGTGAGGGTACGACCGGCGGATGCAAATCCACTTCCGTTCGTTTCGAGCGTAGTCGAGAAACGCTAAGGACGTGCTATCCGCTTCTCGACGACGCTTGAAGCGGACGGAGGTGAGTGAGCCTCTCCTCTCCCAGTCCCCAACGAAAAAGGGCCACCCGATCGGGCGGCCCTTTCCTTTCGGCTGGGAGCCGGAAATCAGAAGCGGAATTTCACGCCCGCGCGATAGCTCTGATATTTCACGTCGTTGCGCCAGACGGTGGTGTCGGCCGACAGGGTCAGGTCGATCGTGCCGGTGGTCAGCGTGATGCCGCCGCCGACCTCGCCCCAATTCTTGTCCGAACCGCCCAGCGCGAAGGGCGCCAGGCTGCCGGTCCCACCGACCAGATTAGCCAGCAGGAATGCCGGCTGGTCGTTGAATTCATGGACGAAGTTGGCGGTCAGATAGGGCTTGAAGCTGCCGGTATCGGCCTTGACCGTGGCACCCAGGCGACCCTGCGCGCTGCGGATCGCATGACGCTTGATGACCAGCGCCGCGTCGCCGCCCGTCTCGGCCAGGTTGCCCGAGCTGATATAGGCGCCGCGGATCGAGGCGCGGGGCACGATGCTGAACGTGTCGCTACCCAGCGCCTTGCTGAGGCCCAGTTCACCCGACAGCGCCAGTTCCTGATCGCTGCCATAAAGGGTGTAGGGGTTCACGCCGACGGCGAAGGAACGGCGTGACCGGGTAGCCAGCGTGCCGGCGCTGCCGACTGCATCCAGTTTCAGCCCGCCCAGGTCGAAAGCGCCATAGACGGTGCCCTGATACAGGCGCGCGCGCGCCCAGTCATTGGCGCCGGTATCGCCCTTCAGTTCGCTGAAAGAGGCGGCAAGGCCGACCACGCCATTGTCGCCAAACGCCTTTTCCACGCCCAACGCCGCATACCAGCCATTGAACTGGTCGTTGCCCAGCGGCACGGCGGTGCGCATCGGCGCCGACTTGCCATCGATATAACCGCCCGCCAGGAAGGCGCTCATATCGTCGGGCAGCACGCCTTCGCGAGTCGTGCTGTCGCTGTTGCCGCTCTGGTCCATGCCCAGGCTGATATTGTTCAGGCTGGCGGCGGCCAGCTGTATCGGCTGGCCGGTCATGGTCAGCGTACCGCCGAGCGATCCGCCGTCCAGCTTGGTCAGGCGATCGCGATAGAAACGCGCCATATTGTCGTTCAGCACTTCGGCCATCGACGTTTTGAGCGTTTCGGTGCGCGGGGCCATCGCTTCGAACGTGGCCTGGATACCCGCGACGCTCAGCAGGTCCGCCTCGCCATAGAGGTTAGCGTAATTGGCATAGAGCGTGCGGTTCTGATCGAGCAGCTGGGCGAAGCTGGTCTGGTTCGGCGAAGCGCGATTGACGACGTCGGCATAGCGGCCGGCGTCGATTCGCACGCTGACGCTGTTGTCGCCATAGATCAGCACCGGCTTCAGGATGGCCGACAGCTGCGCCGGGGCTGTGAAGGTGCCGTCGATGCCGCCTTCGGCGGTGACGAACCTATATTGATTGCCATAGCGGATCTTCGTGCCGGCGGTGGCGCCGAACACGACCCTGCCGCCTACCGCGGCGATGCCGTCGATCGGATCGCCGACCGCGAGCAGCGAG
>JAGVJS010000087.1 GCA_020051025.1 Sphingobium sp.
GCCGGCATCATGGCGGTGCTGATCGGCGGGGAAGGGCGCATCCGTGCCGCGAACGGCGCCTTCCTGCTACGCGCCGCCGGGCGCATCGACGCCAATATCAACGGCCGCGATTTCGCTGCCCATATGCGGGTGGACGACAAGGGACGGCTGTTCCTGGCGCGCGAAGAACATGGCGGTCTGCCCCTGCGCCTGCTTCAGGTGCCGCTGAAGCGCGCCGCCCAGCCCAACGGATCGCAGGCGTCGGTGCAGGACGGACCGATGCTGCTGCTGCTGATCGACGAGCCTTCGGGCGGCGGGGGCACCTCGGCGCTCTCCTATATCGAAACCCTGCTCTCGCTGCTGCCCTTCGGCCTTGCCATGGCGGACCGGGACGGCCGCGTCCTCTTCCTCAACAATGCCTTCGCCCGCGTCGCCGGCCTGCGCGACGGCGAAAAGCCCAGCTATCCCGGCGACCTTGTCGTGCGGGAGGATCAGGCGGCGGTGGCCGACGCGGTGCGCCGCTTTGCCGTGGGTCCGCAAATGTCGGGCGACATTGCCGTGCGCATGCGCGACAATCCCGACGATCCGATCGCGCTGTCTCTCGCCGGCGTGCGCGGCCTTGGCGAAGCGGCGGTGCTGCTCAGCCTCAAGGACAATAGCGAGGAATCCAACCTCAAACGCCAGGTGGCGCAGGCGACCAAGATGCAGGCGATCGGCCAGCTCGCCGGCGGCGTCGCGCACGACTTCAACAATATCCTGACCGCGATCATCGGCCATTGCGACCTGATGCTGATGCGCCATACGCCCGGCGACAGCGACTATGATGATATTCAGCAGGTCAAGTCGAACAGCAATCGCGCCGCCGGCCTCACCCGCCAGCTGCTCGCTTTCTCCCGCCAGCAAACCTTGCGTCCGCAAATCCTGCAACTGCCCGATATCGTGGCCGACGTGTCCACGCTGCTCAAACGCCTGCTCGGCGAAAATGTGAAGCTGGACGTCACCCATGGCCGCAATCTGGGCGCGATCCGTGCCGATCCGGGCCAGTTGGAGCAGGTGGTCGTCAATCTGGCCGTCAATGCCCGCGACGCCATGCCCGAAGGCGGCACCGTCAATATCCAGACCTATGCCGTCCCTGCCATCAAGGTACGGGAAATGCGCCAGCAGATACTGCCCGCCGCCGACTATACGGCGCTGCGCGTGTCCGACACCGGCCTCGGCATCCCGCCGGATATTCTCGCGAAAATCTTCGAACCCTTCTTCACCACCAAGGAATTGGGGAAGGGCACCGGTCTTGGCCTCTCCACCGTCTATGGCATCGTGAAGCAGTCGGGCGGTTACATCTTTGCTGAATCCGAACTGGGCCGCGGCGCCAGCTTCGTGATCTATCTGCCGGTCCATAGCGGCGCCGATCTGGAACAGGCCGCCGCGCCCAAGGTAGCGGCCCCGCGCGCCGAAACCTGGGGCACCGGGACGGTGCTGCTGGTGGAGGATGAGGACATGGTCCGCGCCGTCGCCGAACGCGCCCTGACGCGGCAGGGCTATAAGGTGCTGACCGCCAATGACGGCGAACAGGGGCTGGAGGTATTGAACGGCGCGGAAAAGATCGACCTGCTGATTTCCGACGTGGTCATGCCCAATATGGACGGCCCCGCCATGGTGGCGCAGGCGCGCCGCACCCATCCCGACCTGCCGGTCCTGTTCATGTCGGGCTATGCGGAAGAACAGCTGCGCAAGTCGATCGACATCGCCAATGTCGCCTTCCTGCCCAAGCCCTTCTCCGTCAACCAGCTGGCCGAAGCCGCCCGCGACGCGCTGGCCAGCGCAACGGCGGCGGAATAGGCCTGCGCTGGATCAAGGTGAATATGCTGGGCAATGCCGCCGTGATCGGGTAGCGAATCGCCTATACCAACGGGGACTAAGCAGCATGTCGGACGCCAGGAGCATATTGATCGTCGAGGATGAGGCGATGATCGGCATGATGCTGGAGGATTATCTCGACGCGCTCGGCTATCGCCTGCACGGCCTCGCCGCCTCGGTCGACGAAGCCTGCGCTCTGGCCAGCGCGGGCGGCTTCGATGCCGCTCTGGTCGACTGCAACTTGCAGGGTGAGAAAAGCTGGCCGGTCGCCGACATATTGGCGCAGCAGAACATTCCCTTCGTGTTCGCCACTGGCGGCATGGCCGATGACCTGCCGGCCGCGCATGCGGATCGACCGACCCTGCCCAAGCCTTTCACCATCGGTGCGGTCGAACGCGCGCTGGGTAAAATATTGGGCGGATAAAAGCAGGTAGCGGGAACAGGATAGGAAATTTCCGTTCCCCTCTTGTTCTTGTAGAACAAACAGGATACATCATCGGTCAGACACGCGGACTCATGCGTTCCGCTTGACAGAGGACCGGCCGATGACTGCACTGCTCTCACTCATCGATTCCAAGAAGACGGGAAACATGGACAGACAGAAAGCATTGGACGCGGCGCTCGCACAGATCGACCGCGCCTTCGGCAAGGGCAGCGCGATGAAGCTGGGCAGCCGGGAGAAGATCGAGATTGAATCGATCTCGACGGGTTCGATCGGCCTCGACATCGCGCTCGGCATTGGCGGCCTGCCCAAGGGGCGGATCGTCGAGATTTACGGGCCGGAAAGCTCGGGCAAGACCACGCTGACGCTGCACGCCATCGCCGAAGCGCAGAAGGCTGGCGGCACCGCCGCTTTCGTGGACGCCGAGCATGCGCTCGACCCGGTCTATGCCAAGAAGCTGGGCGTCGACATTGACGAACTGATCGTGTCGCAGCCGGACACCGGCGAACAGGCGCTGGAAATCGTCGACACGCTGGTCCGTTCTAACGCCATCGACATTCTCGTCATCGACTCGGTCGCGGCGCTGGTGCCCCGTGCGGAAATCGAGGGCGAAATGGGCGACAGCCATGTCGGCCTTCAGGCCCGCCTCATGAGCCAGGCGCTGCGCAAGCTGACCGGCTCGATCGCGCGGTCCAAGTGCATGGTGATCTTCATCAACCAGGTGCGCATGAAGATCGGCGTGATGTACGGCAACCCGGAAACCACGACCGGCGGCAACGCGCTCAAATTCTACGCCTCGGTCCGTCTCGACATTCGCCGCACCGGCCAGATCAAGGATCGCGACGATATCGTCGGCAACGCGACCCGCGTGAAGGTGGTGAAGAACAAGGTCGCCCCGCCCTTCAAGCAGGTCGAATTCGACATCATGTATGGCGAAGGCATCTCCAAGATCGGCGAAATGCTCGACATCGGCGTAAAGGCCGGCCTGGTCGAAAAATCGGGCGCCTGGTTCTCCTACGACTCGATCCGCATCGGGCAGGGGCGTGAGAATGCCAAGACCTATCTGCGCGAACATCCCGAACTGGCGGACAAGCTGGAACAGGCGATCCGTGGCAAGACCGACGAAGTCGCCGAAGGCATGATGACCGGGCCCGATGCGGAGGATGATGGCGAATAAGCCCTGACGGCGCGCCCGGCCGGATCAGCCGGATCGCGCCCTTGTGGCCCCCGCCCGCCTTGCGTATCACGCACTGAAAAGGCCCGCCGCGTCTCCCACGCAGCGGGCCTTTTACCGTCGGAGCAGGGCAGGGACGACTTTCCGATAGGATCAGGACGACGTAATAAAATGTCCGAATCTGCGGGAAATGTGCGAAGTTAAGCGCAGACGATCCTATTTTGCGCGGGGGCGGCAGGAACGCCCCGCGGCTTCTCAATATGGCGTCATACGCTCGATCCGTTCGCCCTGAGCCTGTCGAAGGGCCGCTCTCCTTCTCTCGTCACAGGTCGAATTCGCCCAATTCCCTTGCGCACCCCTTGCCGCCCCCCGATGCTATATCAGGCGCGCCGATTCGACCCGCTTCCCTCTTGTACCGGACATCCATCATGCGCGTCGCGATCGAAGCGATTCTTGACTATCAATTTGCCGAGTCGACCGACGTTCTCCTCGCGGTGGAGGCCGCCGCCTTGCCGGACCAGCGCGTGGTTGCGCAGTCGCACATCATCGACAATGCCGGTCCCCTGACCAACAAGGTGGGCGGCAGCGGCGTGGGCCGCCGGACCTGGACCCGCAGCGGCACCGGTCGCATGGTCAGCAGCTATCGCGCCACGGTCGATGTCGAACGCCCCACGGTCGACATCGCCAGCCTGTCCCGCAGCCCGCTTCCCAGCCTGCCGGAAGACGTACTCCCTTTCATCTGGCCCAGTCGCTATTGCGAAGCGGACCGTTTCGTCAGCTTCGTCTGCGGCCATTTCCCTGATCTGGATGGCGGCGCGCTGGTGCAGGCGCTGGTCGGCTGGGTGCATGACAATCTCGTCTATGTGCCGGGCAGTTCCAACGTCACCACCACCGCCGCCGACACCTTCGTTGCCCAGCAGGGCGTCTGCCGCGACTATGCCCATCTGACCGCTGCGCTCATCCGGTCGCGCGACATTCCCGCCCGGCTCGTCTCGGTCTACGCCCTCGATCTCAATCCGCCGGATTTCCACGCCGTGGTCGAAGTCTGGCTCGACGGCGCCTGGCATCTGGTCGATGCCACCGGCCTTGCCCCGGTCGAAACCATGGTCCGCATCGCAGTCGGCCGCGACGCCACCGACATCGCCTTCATGACCATCTTCGGCGGCGCGACCATGAACGCCCAGTCGATCAGCGTCACCCGCGTCGCCGACGCCTGATATCGGCCGGGTGGCTGGCCGTCGCCCGCCCGGCTGTGCTTGGATGGCCGGATGGACATGCTCGAAAGCCTGTTGCGTCACTATGCCACTCAGTGTGACGCCCGCTGGTGGCTCGGTCCCCGACCGGATGGCCGGACGGACGGCCTCTCCCGGGCTATCGCCGCCCATGTCGACTATCCTACCGCCCGCCACGATCCGTTCACGCCACCCGGGCTTTCGGCAGGCCGCTCATGTGCTGGCCGTGGCCGGCACGGTCGGCCTGGCTTATGGCTTTCGCGCGCCCATCCAAACGATGCCGAACGCGCCGCTCAGGCCCGCAACAGCCTTGGATGGGATCGCCAATTCATCGCCAATGGTTCGTGGGAAGCGGCCACAGCTGGCGGCACGGAATGAACACCCTTACCTCGGCCACCTTCGACTGCGGCCTGATCGGTTTCGACCGTGACCGCGCCTTCATATTCTGGGTAGAGGAAGAGGACTGATCCTCCTCCCCCGACCTCAATAATCCTTCGAATAGCGCAGGTTCGCCGACGATCCCGCATTGGTCCCGGTCTTCGACAACAGGCTCAGCGTCTTGGACAGCGCGATTTCCAGCTGGGTGGCGGTGAAGCCCTTCGAATCGGTGATCACCTCCACATAGATATTGTTGGAGATATGCTGCCCGACCGCCAGCGACGTTCCGCGCCCGGTCGCCTCGTCGCCGCCGACGATCCCGATGCGGTCAAGACCCGACGCACCCTGCAACTTGCCCATCGGATTGAGCCCGCCGCTGCCGCCGCGCAGGCCATTCAGCGCCGCGGCCAGCTGCACCGCCTGCATCGGCGACAGGTTGGCGACATTGTCCCCGAACAGGATGCGCGACAGGATTTCGTCCTGCGGCAGCGTCGGCGTGGAGATGAAGGCGATATCGGGCTGCTGTGCCGATCCCGTCACCTGTATGCCCGCCGTCACCGTGTCGATCCGCGTCTGGGCCTTGATCGCCAGCGTGGGATTGAACATCGGCCCGTTGAAGGTGATGACCCCCTGTTCCAGATCGAATTGCTTGCCGGAAAAACTATAACGGCCCCGAAGCGATTCGATCTTGCCGACCAC
This sequence comes from Sphingobium sp., assembly GCA_020051025.1. GTDB lineage: Bacteria > Pseudomonadota > Alphaproteobacteria > Sphingomonadales > Sphingomonadaceae > Sphingobium. The sequence continues at coordinate 5,762 of JAGVJS010000087.1, forward strand.
GCGCGGATTGGCGGTGGTGCCGGTGATGCGCATGTTGGTCTTCCATTCGGAATCCAGCCCCATGCCGGTCACGTAAATCTCGTTATCGGCCCGAACGCGGATATCCAGCTTCCAGTCGGCCGGCTTGCTCGCCGCCTTGCGTGCTGCCAGCCGCTCGGCCAGCGGATCGGACCCGTCGCCCTTGCGCCGTACGCCGGTCAGCTGGCGAATTTCCGTGCCGCCCTGCCAGGCCACCTTGTATCGGGTTTCGGGCAGGGTCAGGTCGCCCTTGATCAGGCCACCATTGGCGGCGCTGTTGCTGATGTTGAGCGTCCCGCTGACCACGCTGGTGATCGCTTCGCTGCGCGCCAGCCGCGCGCGGTTCAGTTTCACCGCAACGTCCATCGGGAAGCCGCTGTCTGCCGCCAGCCCGACATTGCCGGATGCCTGCACCGTGCCGTCGCCGGCCCGGCCGGAGAAATCGCGAATCTCCAGATGATCGTTGGTGAACCGGCCATCCAGCTTCATCTGGGTGACGCGCGTGCCGAACGTCTCATTCTCATAAGTCAGCGCATTGGCGCGCACCACACCGTTCAGGCGCGGATCGCTCAGTCGCCCGCTAAAATCGGCCGCGACCGCCAGCCCGCCGGTCAGCTGCTGGTCGGCCAGCCCCGCGAAGGAGAAGAGCACATCAGCCGGCCCGGCATAGCGGATGCCACCACCCAGCGGCGCATTCTGCAACTGCTCGGCCC
>JAGVJS010000352.1 GCA_020051025.1 Sphingobium sp.
AAGGGCGGTAAGCGCTTCGGTTTCGCTGCTCTCGTCGTCGTCGGCGATGGCAAGGGCCGTGCGGGCTTCGGCCATGGCAAGGCGCGCGAAGTGCCGGAAGCCATCAGCAAGGCGACGGCCGCTGCCAAGAAGGCCATGGTTCGCGTTCCGCTGAAGGAAGGCCGCACCCTGCATCATGACGGCCTCGGCCACTTCGGTGCCGGCAAGGTGACGGTCCGTTCGGCGCCTGCCGGTACGGGTATCATCGCCGGTGGTCCGATGCGCGCCGTGTTCGAAAGCCTCGGCGTCGCTGACGTCGTGACCAAGTCGAACGGCACGTCGAACCCCTACAACATGATCCGTGCGACCTTTGCGGCTCTGGTCGAGCAGACCAGCCCGAAGTCGGTGCGCAGCGTCGTGGCAAGAAGGTCGCCGACCTTCTGCGTCGCGGTGGTGCCTCGGCGGAAGTCGCGCAGGCTGATGCCGAAGCGATTGCGGAGTAATCGACATGGCCCAAGAGAAAAAGACCATCAAGATCAAGCAGATCGGTTCGCCGATCCGTCGCCCTGAAGCCCAGAAGAAGATTCTGATTGGCCTGGGCCTTGGCAAGATGCACCGCGTGGTGGAACTTGAAGACACGGCGGAAGTCCGCGGCGCCATCAAGAAGCTGCCCCACATGGTGGCCGTCGTCGAAGGCTAAGCCTTCCGACTATCAGGCAACGGCAAAGGGCCGATTCGCGCAGGCGAATCGGCCCTTTCTGTATTTGGCACTGCGGAACGGGGTTGCTGTCCTACACCGCGCCTTCCTGTTAGGCTGTTGCCCGGTTCCCGTTTGCCTCGGTCAAAGTCGAGAAGCGGCTAGGGCAATCCAACGTCGTTGAAACATAATTTCCAATATTTGACAGAAAATGTCGCAATCAATGGGAAATGTGCGAAGTTAAGCGGTCATCGGCGGCCATCGCCGGACAAGGGCATCCGCTGCTTTAGGGGGTGACAAGGGCGACGCATCCGGCTATGGGCGCCGCTTCCATTCAGCGCGAACAAAGCGAAAGCGAGTGCATTTATGACTTTCAAGCTCAACGACATCAGTGACAATGCCGGCGCCCGCAAGGGCCGCATGCGCGTAGGCCGCGGCATCGGCTCGGGCAAGGGCAAGACCGCCGGTCGCGGTCAGAAGGGTGCCAAGGCGCGTTCGGGCGTCAGCATTAACGGCTTCGAGGGTGGCCAGATGCCGCTCCACATGCGCATCCCGAAGCGTGGCTTCAACAACATCTTCGCGAACGACTACGCAATCGTGAATCTGGGCGCCGTGCAGAAGGCGATCGACGCCGGCAAGCTGGACGCCAACGCGACCATCGACCAGGCTGCTCTGAACGCCGCCAACCTGACCCGCGGTGGCAAGGACGGCGTCCGTCTGCTGGCCAAGGGTGAACTGACCGCCAAGGTCAGCTTCCTTGTGGCTGGCGCGTCGAAGAGCGCCGTCGAAGCCGTCGAAAAGGCTGGTGGCAAGGTCGACGTGATCGAAGTCGTTCCGGCTGCCGAAAAGGCCAAGGCCAAGAAGGGCACCGCCCTGGCCGCCAAGAAGGCCGCTGCGAAGGCCTGATTTAAGGTCTGACAGTCTTGCAAGCATGACCCCGCTGCCCGATATGGGTCGGCGGGGTCATGTGTTTCGGGGGATGGCCGCTTGTCGTTTATGTGGCAACTCCCGTTCGACATGGCTAATCCGTCCCGCTAAGGGGATGGGCGATTCCGCAACGGGGCCATGATGCCCCGGCACGAGTGATTTGAAGGGCAGCCACCATGGCATCGAGAGCCGACCAGCTCGCATCCAATCTCAGCCTCGCGAAGTTCAGCCAGGCGACCGACCTCAAGAAGCGCCTGTGGTTCACGCTGGGCGCATTGATCGTCTTCCGTTTCCTCAGCTTCGTGCCGCTGCCCGGTGTCGATCCGACCGCCCTGTCGCAGCTGTACAGCCAGACCAATGGCGGTATCCTCGACATCTTCAACACCTTCTCGGGTGGGTCGCTGTCGCGCATGAGTCTGATCGCGCTCGGCGTCATGCCCTATATCACTGCGTCGATCGTGGTGCAGCTCGCCTCCAGCCTGTCGCCGCAGCTCGCAGCGATCAAGAAGGAAGGCGAAAGCGGCCGCAAGAAGCTGAACCAGTATACCCGCTATGGCACCGTCGGCCTGACCGCGGTGCAGGGCTATTTCATCGCTGTAGGCCTTGAAGGCTTCGGTGCTCAGCAGGGTATGCAGGCGGTGATCGAGCCGGGCCTGCTGTTCCGCCTGACCGCCGTTGTCTCGCTGATCGGTGGCACCATGTTCCTGATGTGGCTGGGTGAGCAGATCACCTCGCGCGGTATCGGCAATGGCACCAGCCTCATCATCATGGCCGGTATCGTCGCACAGCTGCCGGTGACGCTCAGCAACCTGTTCAAGTCGGGCAGCGAAGGCTCGATCTCCGGCCTGCTCATCATGTTCGTCATCGTGATGGCCATGGGTCTGATCCTGCTGATTTGCTTCATGGAGCGCGCCCAGCGCCGCGTCCTGATCCAGTATCCCAAGCGCCAGACGCGCCAGGGCCTGATGCAGGCGGACCGCAGCCACCTGCCGCTGAAGGTCAACACCGCCGGCGTGATCCCGCCGATCTTTGCCTCGTCGCTGCTGCTGATGCCGCTGACCATCTCGCAGTTCGCGGGGCAGACGGTCGCGGGCGAAAGCAAGTGGGGCGACTTCGTCCTGACGCTGAACCAGTATCTGTCGCACGGCAGCCCGGTCTATATGGGCCTGTACGGCCTCGGCATCGTCTTCTTCTGCTTCTTCTACACCGCGGTGGTGTTCAATCCGGAAGAGACGGCGGACAATCTGAAGCGCAACGGCGGCTTCATTCCCGGCATCCGTCCGGGCAAGAATACCGAACATTATCTGGATTATGTGCTGACGCGCATCACCGTCATCGGCGCGGCCTATCTGGCTTTCATCTGCCTGGTGCCGGAATTCGCCATCGCGCGGGCGGGCATTCCCTTCTACCTTGGTGGGACTAGCCTGTTGATCGTCGTCAATGTTACGGTGGACACCGTGACCCAGATTCAGAGCCATCTGCTCGCCCATCAATATGGCGATCTGATCAAGAAGGCGAAGCTCAAGGGTCGACTGCGCTGAGGGGCGTTTTGAGACTCTGATTACAGCGCAACGAACAGGGGAGTATGCGCGCAATGAATATCATTCTGCTTGGCCCTCCGGGGGCCGGCAAGGGCACCCAGGCAACCCGTCTGGTTGACGATCGTGGCATGGTGCAGCTGTCGACGGGGGACATGCTGCGTGCGGCGGTGAAGGCGGGCACGCCCGTCGGCCTTCAGGCCAAGGCGCTGATGGAATCGGGCGCGCTGGTTCCCGACGAGGTGGTTTCGGGCATCATCGGCGAAGCGCTCGATGCGCTGTCGCCGGACACCGGCGTGATCTTCGACGGCTATCCCCGGACGGAGGCGCAGGCCCATTCGCTCGACACCATCCTGGGCGATCGCAACCGGACGCTGGATCATGTGATCGAACTGGAAGTGAATGAAGATGCGCTGGTCGAGCGTATCACTGGCCGCTTCACCTGCGCCACCTGCGGCGCGGGCTATCATGACAGCTTTAAGCAACCCAAGGTCGAGGGCGAGTGCGACAAGTGCCACGGGCATGAGTTCAAGCGCCGCCCGGACGACAATGAGGAAACGGTGCGCACCCGCATGGCCGAATATCGCGCCAAGACCGCGCCGATCCTGCCGATCTACGAATCGCGCGGCATCGTGTCCCGCGTGGACGGCATGGCGGACATGAACGACGTCACCGTTGCGATTGCCGCAATCTTGGACGGCGACGCGGGCTGAGCAAGTTTCCCTTTCCCAACAGGGGAGGGCGGGACATGCGCAGGATCGGACTTTTGGCATGGGCTGGTGCAGCGATGGCTGCGCCGGCCCATGCTGCTGTTACGGCCAGTGGTGAAGCCGGCTTCGGGGCGTGAAGGTCGCAATATGTGGCCGGGGGTTATCTGTGCGGCGATGCGACGGGCATCGATCAGGTGTTGGTCGCGCAGTTGCAGGGGTTGAAACGCGCGGCCGAAACGCCGCCGTCCTGAACTGACACGCAGCTGGAAAGAAAGCAGCAAAGAAAAAGCGCGTCGAGACGCAGTGTTAACCACGATCATAACGGATTCGTTGCTCCCTTGTTGCTATAGGGGGGCATGGTTGGATCACTACCTTCCCGTGGCCGTTTGACGGAACTCGACGCCCTGCGCGGTATCGGCGCGCTGTGCGTGCTGATCTTCCATTATTCCACCCGCTTCCATGAGCTGTTTCCGCAGGCCAGCCATGTGCCCTTCAGCTTTCCGGGCGGCAATTATCGGGTGCTGCTGTTCTTCACCATTTCGGGCTTCGCGATCTTCTTCACGCTTGATCGCATCCGCACCGTCGCGGACTTCGTGGTCAATCGCTTTGCGCGCCTCTATCCGGCCTATCTGGTGGCGATGCTGCTGACGCTGTCGATCGAATATCTGGCCCATGCGACCCAATTGCTGATCGGGCCGGTCGCGATCCTGGCCAATTTCACCATGCTCCAGGGCTTTGCCTTCATACCGGAGGTGGATGGCGCCTATTGGACGCTGACGGTGGAGATCGCCTTCTATTTCTGCATGATCGCGATGTGGAAATTCGTCGGTATCCGGCGTCTGGAACCGATGCTGGTCCTGTGGCTGGCGGCGCGCTGGCTCTACTGGCTGTGGCCGGATATGCCCGAACGGATCGTGATGCTGCTGGTGCTGCGCTACACGCCCTTCTTCGTCATCGGCATGCTGGCCTATCGCATCTGGTCGGGGCAGCGGACGCTGCGCCAGCAAATTCCCTACGCCGGGCTGGCGCTGCTGTCGATCGCGACCATGGAAACATGGGACGTGACCATCGTGGGTTGCGTGCTGTTGGGAAGCTTCGCGGCGCTGATCCACGGCCATCTGCGGTTCCTCAGCCTGCGGCCGCTCGTGTGGCTGGGCGGGATCAGCTACAGCTTTTACCTCATCCACCAGCATGTCGGCTTCGTCGTGATGCTGGAGTTCGCGAAGGCGGGCTACAGCCCCTGGATCGGTTTCGCTGCTGCCTTCCTGGTGGCGCTGACGTTGGGGACCGCCATCAACCGGGTGGTGGAGCGCCCAGCCGGCGAAGCGATCATCGCCTGGTGGAAGCGCCGGCGTGAAACTCAGTCGATACCGACGGACGCGGCACCCAGTCAGGGCTGATAGGGAAAGGGCGCGCCCTTTCCCTATCAGATGCCTATCCCCTTACTGGGCGACAGGCGCCGCTGCGGCGGCATTTTCGGGCAGGCCGCCCATCTGCGTCACCATCTTCGTATAAGCGTCCAGATAGGCCAGCACGATCACCTGACCGATGGCGGTATTCTGATAGCCGCCGCCGCCGACCGCGGCGAGGCCGCCCATCCAGCCCAGG